>DRLE01000243.1 GCA_011051475.1 Gammaproteobacteria bacterium | reverse complement strand
GTCGGTTGAGGGGTAGCAATTAAGGCGGCTATTTGACCAAATGTGGTGGTGCTTGTCGAATGGGCACAGTTTGGGTGGGGATTAATGTTATTTTTTAACCACAGAGGACACAGAGGTACACAGAGTTTTAAATTTGTTGCGCCGAAGGCGCAACAAAACAAACAAAAGCTTTTCTCTGTGTACCTCTGTGTCCTCTGTGGTTAATAAGATTCACCTATACACCTGGAATCACACAGTCGTTATACACACAGTAATTTCTTCCCGGTCATGGTAAAGCTGTTTCGCCTGTATCCGATAGTCGATACCCGCCTGCTTCAGGCTCTGCTCCAGCAGGGCGATGCATTCCTGCACGCTGGCCAGGCGTTTTTTCATGGGCAGTTTGAGATTGAATATGGCGTGGCGGCAGAGTCCCTGGCTGAACCAGCGGGCAATCAGGCGGCTGACGTGCAGCGGGCGTTCGGCCATGTCGCAGACCAGCCAGTCGACGGTTTTCTTCGGCGCAAAGGTAAAGGCGTCGTTGCGGTAGTGTTCCACCATGCCGGTTTTCATCAGGGCATCCTGCATCGGGCCATTGTCGATGGCGGTGACCAGCAGGCCGCGCTGCACCAGCTGCCAGCTCCAGCCGCCGGGGGCGGCGCCGAGGTCAACGGCATGCATACCGTTTTTAAAAAGTTTTTCCTGTTGTTTCCGGCTTAAAAACCACTGGATGGCTTCATCCAGTTTCAGGGTGGAACGGCTGGGCGCGCCGGCCGGCATTTTCAGGCGGGGAATACCCATGGCATAGGGTGAGCTGTTATCGACGGGAGCCAGGCCAATGCGGACATGGGTGGAGTCATGGAAAAAAAGGTGCAGCCGCCAGGGGGAGTGCGCCGACAACAGCCGCTGTTTCTTGAGTGCGGCCAGCAGGTGGGGTCTGAACTGGCGGCAGAACTTGTTCAGTGCCTTGCCTTCATTGGTATCGGCATAGCACAGCTCGATATCACAAATCTCCGTTGCAAAATCCTTGATGCCTTGCAGGATATCGGGCAGACGGTTGTCTTCCGGCAGGCGGGTTTCACCACCGGCGGCAAACCACTGGCGAGCGAAGATCAGCCGGCGAAAGCCTATCTGTTCGAACAGCCCGGTGGCTGCCTGGCCGCTGCTGCTGACCAGACGCACGACGCCGCTGTTATCGGTTGTCTGTATATAGGCGGGAAACTGCTGTTCGCTGGCCAGCGCCATAATCTCGCCGGCGCATTCTTTTTCGAAGCCGGGGCGGCATAGCAGGAGGAGTTCAGTCAACATGGGCGGGAGTAGGCCTGTGGAAAGTAGGGTGTCAAAGCGCGGTGGACGTTGTAGTATATTGGCCGGATTATTCCAGAACAATCATTCCAGGCAAATCATATACACAGTATTAAGAGGATACAATGGATACAGACGAAGTTAAACGCATTATTGAAGCCGGTATCGAGGGCAGCGAGGCAATAGTAACGGCCGATGGCAACAAGTATACCGCCACGGTGATTTCCGATGTGTTCGAAGGCAAGACCATGGTGGCCGAGCAGAAGATGGTCTATGCCCTGCTTAATGAGTATATCCAGAGCGGTGCCATTCATGCCCTGACCATCAGGGCGTTTACGCCGGCGGAATGGGCGGAAAAGCAGTGAATAGTTAATAGTGAACAGTGAATAGTGCGCTTATTTGTCTTCCGGTGGTAAGAGTGGGGGGTGGTGGTATTTTTTGCGTAGCCAGTTGATGGCTGGTAGTACCTTCGGGCGGCGGATCAGCCAGCATTCCAGGGCGTATTTTCCGGGGTAGTTCATAATCATCAGTCCGACCAGCAGGGTCAGCAGACCCTGGCCGGGCAGGAACAGCATCAGTATGCCGGCGATGACCAGCACGGCGCCGAGCAGGTTTTTCAGGGCCAGGAAGGTAAAGCGGATAACGGGGTGCCGGCTGTTCGGGCGGCGGCGGTGTTGATGGGAGAAATAGTCCTGCGGTATGCGGGTGACAAAAACCGGTACCATCAGTACGCCGACCACCAGGCTGAGCAGGGAGATCGCCATCAGCAGCCAGGCGTTGTTTTCGACCCAGGTGATCAGTGTTTCAATCATAAACTACGGCCGGCAGCTCACGGAGGTTTTTTCAGGATTATTTTTTCACGCCTGCTTTTTCAGGCCTACTTTTTCAGGTAATCGCTGGCATTGACCTTTTCCTGGATAATCTTCAGCATTTCGGGAAAGACTTTCGGCGCGGCGGCAATAATGTCGCCGCTTTCCAGGTAGTTGCCTTTGTTTTCAAAATCGCTGACGATACCACCGGCCTCGCGCACGATCAGCGCGCCGGCGGCAATGTCCCAGGCTTTCAGATTGAATTCCCAGAAACCATCGATGCGCCCGGCGGCCAGCCAGGCCAGGTCGAGCGCGGCCGAACCGGGACGGCGGATACCGGCGGTTTTCTGCATCAGGGCTTTCATGGTCTCGAGGTAGGTGTCGAGATAGCTCTGGTCATAATAGGGAAAGCCGGTGCCGAGCAGGGCATTGTTCAGGCCCTTGTGGCCGGTGACGCGAATCTTGCGGTCGTTCAGGGTGGCGCCATTGCCGCGTGAAGCGGTAAACAGTTCCTGAGATATCGGGTCGTAGATAACCCCGACTTCGAGGCGTCCCCTGTGCTGCAGGGCAATGGAAACGGAAAACTGGGGAAAACCGTGCAGGTAGTTGGTGGTGCCGTCCAGCGGGTCGATAATCCACTGGAACTCGGCCTCCCTGTCCTGCTGACCGCTTTCCTCGGCGAGGATACCGTGCTCGGGAAAGGCCTGTTTCAGGGTGTCGATAATGGCCTGTTCGGCCATCAGGTCAACCTTGCTGACAAAATCATTGTTCTGCTTGGTGACGATTTTCAGGCGGTCGATGCGGTCCATATTACGGACGATAATGTCGCCGGCAGCACGCGCCGCGCGCACTGCGATATTTACCATTGCTTGCATAATTTTTAAAGAACGTAGTGGAAATCAGGAATAAAACCGCAAAGTCTTCACCCGGCGGTTTCAATTTGGCGCATAGCATAGCAGAATACGCGCCATGACACAGCCGGCAAACCCGACAGCCCTGCAAAAAATCCGGATCGTTCTGATGCAGACTTCGCATCCGGGCAATATCGGCGCGACCGCGCGCGCCATGAAAAACATGGGCCTGGAAAAACTGTACCTGGTGCAGCCGAAACAGCCGAACTCGCTGCAGGCGGTCAGCCGTGCCGCCGGCGCCCTGGATGTTCTGGACAGGGCGGTTATTGTCGATACCCTGGATGAGGCCATTGCCGATTGCGTCTGGGTGGCCGGCACCAGCGCACGCCTGCGCACCATTGAATGGCCGATACTGGAGCCGCGGGAATGCGTGGCGCAGGCTCTGGAGTATATTGATGAAGGTGATATCGCCCTGGTCTTTGGCCGCGAGAACAGTGGTCTGACTAATGAGGAAATGGAAAAGTGCAATGCGTTGCTGCACATTCCGACCAACCCCGAATACAGCTCATTGAACGTGGCCGCCGCCGTGCAGGTGGTGTGCTACGAGTGCCGTCTTGCCCTGCTTGCCGGCAAGGCGGAAAAGAGCAGGGGGAAAAAACATATCAAGGATGCACCGGCCAGTGTCGCACAGCGTGAAGGCCTGTATCAGCATATGTATGATGCCCTGATGCAGATTGATTTTTTCGGCACCAGTAATCCCGATGTCATCATGCGGCGGCTCAAAGGCCTGTTCAACCGCGCGCAGATGACGCAGCGGGAAGTGGGAATATTGCGCGGGGTGTGCAAGGCGATTCTGG
>DRLE01000242.1 GCA_011051475.1 Gammaproteobacteria bacterium | reverse complement strand
TTCATCTTGCGATACACACTGTACAGGTGCTTTTTGCGCGACACGATCTGCGCCTCGATTTCCATTTCCACCAGACGCGAAGACAGCGCCTGATTGATCTTGTCGATAAGCTCCTTGCGATGACCACTGGCCTTGTTGACCGCGGCCTCCAGCACCCGGTAGCGCATCGGGTAAATGGCCTGGAACACCAGGTTCTCCAGCTCGTGGCGAATGGTGTAGATGCCGAGACGATTGGCAATCGGGATATAGATGTCCAGGGTTTCCTGGGCGATGCGGCGGCGCTTGTCGGGGCGCAGCGGGCCGAGGGTGCGCATATTGTGCAGACGGTCGGCCAGCTTGATCATAATGACGCGGATGTCCCTGGCCATGGCCAGCAGCACTTTCTGGATATTCTCCGCCTGCTGCTCGATCTTGTTCTTGAACTTGATATGGGTGAGCTTGCTGACGCCTTCAACCAGGTGGGCCACGTCCTTGCCGAACTCGTTTTCGATCAGCTTGCGCGTGGTGGGGGTATCTTCAAGCACATCGTGCAGAATGGAGGCGACAATGCTTTTAACATCCATGTGCATCTGCGCCAGGATGCGCGCCACGGCAATGGGGTGGTAGATATAGGGTTCGCCGCTCTGGCGGACCTGGCCTTCATGCGCCTGCGCGCCGAACAGATAGGCCCGGTAAACCTCCCTGACCTGGTCCTGATCCATATACTCGGCGATCAGGTCGCAGAGATCGGAAATCAGGAAACGCTCTTCTCCCTGCGAGGCGTTTTCTGTCGCTGGTCGGGTCTGCGGCGCGCTGGTCTCGACCTTACTCACGACCCGGCCCCGTCATTTTATTTTCAGCGCCGGCAAAAAAACAATGGGCACAGGCAATACGCGCAGTCGCGGTACCGCCTGTGCCCACAGGGGAGACAGCTGAATTAAAGGCTGTCTTTAAGACTTTCTTTGAGTTCGGCAGACAGATCACCTTCAATCATCGCTTCAATGTCGTCGATGGATGTTTCTTCCGGCTGGCTGAGTATTTCCTTGTTAATCAGGTTTTCGGCGATTTCACGCAGAGCCAGCACGGTAGGTTTGTCATTGTCTTCCGGCACCAGTGGCTCGGCACCCATGGCCAGCTGACGGGCACGCTGAGCGGCGACAATCACCAGCTCAAAACGGTTTTCGACATTATCAAGGCAATCTTCAACGGTCAGACGTGCCATAGTGTTTCTCCTGAATTTTGTATATTCTGTAAAAAAATCGGTAAAAAAGTATTGGCTACACCGGTGCCTGCAGCAGTTCCTGCAACAGCTCGGCGTGCTTTTTCTGCTGGTTTTCCAGCAACATGCGATTACCCCTTATTATAGCGGCTAAATCGGCGCAGGCTGTATCAAAATCGTCATTAATGACCAGATAGTCAAACTCGACATAGTGCGACATCTCATCCACGGCTTCACGCATGCGCCGGTCAATGACCTCATTATCATCCTGGCCACGCGCTGTCAGTCGCTCACGCAGGGCTGCGACCGAGGGTGGTACGATAAATACCGTGCGGCACTGTGGCGCCAGCTGACGCACCTGACGGGCGCCCTGCCAGTCGATCTCCAGTATAACATCCACACCGGTATCGAGCTGCTGCTGCACATGCTGCTGCGAGGTGCCATACATATTACCAAAGACCGTGGCATGCTCAAAAAATTCACCGGCATCGGCCATGGCCTTGAAGGTCGCCTCATCAACAAAATGGTAGTTCACGCCATCGACTTCACCAGGACGCGGTGGCCGCGTGGTGTGCGACACCGACACCACCAGATCGGTCATCTGTTCAAGCAGCGCCTTCAGCAGGCTGGTCTTGCCAGCGCCGGAAGCGGCGGAAACGACATAAAGTGAACCCTGGGACACGCAAAAACCTTTCGAATTAATCGGGCCGGGTATTCTAGCAAAATTCGGGGGTGAAAACCGATAAAAGCTTTTTTGCCGCAAAGGACGCAAAGGACGCGAAAAAAACACGGGGTTTCATTGCGTCTTTTGCGTTATTAGCCTGCATGGATGCAGGTAAGAGGCGAGAGCAGGATGCAGAAGCTTCGCGGATACGTGATTTTCTAATGACTGCGATTCACCGACAGTCGCGCGATATTCTCCAGCAGGGTCTTCGCCTCACTGTCGGGGATGGCGGCAAGCTCGGCAATGGCCAGCTCGGCCTGCTCCCGCGCCTTTTGCGCGGTGTATTCCAGAGCGCCGGTGTGCTGGATAATGGCCTGCACCTCGTCGATGCGGTCATACCCTCCCTCCTCGATGGCCGCGCGGATAACGCTCGCCTGCGCTTCGCTGCCCTGGCGCATGGCGTAGATCAGCGGCAGTGTGGGCTTGCCCTCGGCCAGGTCGTCACCCACATTCTTGCCCATGGTTTCACTGTCGGCGGTATAGTCCATGAGATCATCGATCAGCTGGAAGGCGCTGCCAAGATAACGGCCATAGGCGGCCATGGCTGCTTCTTCCTGCGCACTGCGCTTACACAGCACCGCGCCCAGCTGACTGGCGGCCTCGAACAACTTCGCTGTTTTGCAGTGAATGACCTGCAGGTAGTTTTCCTCGGTGGTGTCGGCGTCATGCACATTCATCAGCTGCATGACCTCACCCTCGGCGATCACATTGGTGGTGGTCGCCAGGATCTGCATCACCCGCATGTCATTGACGTCCACCATCATTTCAAAGGCACGCGAGTAGAGAAAATCACCGACCAGCACGCTGGCGGCATTACCGAACAGGGCATTGGCGGTTTCATTGCCGCGGCGCATGTCGGATTCATCGACCACGTCATCGTGCAGCAGGGTGGCGGTATGAATAAACTCGATAATGGCGGCCAGCAGGTAATGCAGATCACCCTGGTAATTGAAGCAGCGCGCCGACAACAGCACCAGCAGCGGGCGCAGGCGCTTGCCGCCGGAATTGACAATATAGTGGCTGAGCTGGTTGACCAGGGCAACTTCGGAAGCCAGGCGCTGGTGAATAACGGTATTCACCGCCTGCATGTCATCGCCGGCGACGGCCATGACATCATCAAAACCCGGTTCTTTTTCGCTTTTTACTGACTCGACTTCAGACAAAATAATACCGCTCGTACCGCCTTTTTTCAGACAGCATCTTCAGGCAGAATGGCCAATGGAATGCGAATCCTAGGGAGTTGGCCGTCACAGGTCAAGCAAAAGCCGTGCCTTCATAATGAAAATAGTGCCTTAGCACGGCCAGAAAGCGCGATTTATCCGATAATAATCGTGATTCAGGCTTGTCAGAATACCCGGAAGCCCGTATAATTTGCGCCCTTTCTGTCACGATATTTTGGAGAACACCCATGTACGCAGTAATTAGTACAGGCGGGAAACAATACAAACTGGCTCAGGGCGACGTCTGTCGCGTTGAGAAACTGGATGCTGAAGAAGGCGCCACTGTCGAACTCGACAAGGTGCTGATGATTGCTGACGGTGACAACATCAATATCGGCGCGCCCTATGTTGATGGCGGCAAGGTCACAGCCACAATCAAGTCTCATGGTCGCGCCAAAAAGGTCGAAATCATGAAATTCAGACGTCGTAAACACCACCAGAAACGCACCGGTCACCGTCAGTATTACACTGAAATCGAAGTTACCGGCATTTCTGCGTAAGCCTATACTGTAGGCCTGATACTTAGGAGCACTATACAATGGCACATAAGAAAGCAGCCGGTAGTACCCGGAACGGACGCGAGTCACAATCCAAGCGACTCGGTGTGAAAAAATTCGGTGGCCAGCAGGTCGTTGCCGGTAACATCCTGGTTCGCCAGCGTGGCACCAAGTTCCATGCCGGTGACAATGTCGGCATGGGTCGCGACCACACCCTGTTTGCCAAGGCAGACGGCCAGGTTGTATTTGAAACCCGTGGCCCCCTGAACCGCAAGACTATCAGCGTGGCACCAGCCAGCTAAACGCAACATCCTGCGGTTGATAAAAAAGCCCCGCATGGGGCTTTTTTTATTTCCCTGGAATTAAATCGGAAAAAACTTTTTCACCACAGAGGACACGGAGGTCACAGAGAAAAGATATTATGTGTAGTGTCTGCAGGTATGGACAAGTCTGCGAATACTGTACGCCCTGGCGCGCGGAATTATCCGCTCCTGCATTACGGTACAGTACATTTTTTTACTCAGTGTCCTCCGTGTCCTCTGTGGTGAATAGCTTTTCATTCCGGAACACCTAAGCCTTTGATTTGCGTTAAACTGCCCACACTATATAAAGAGTACCCATATGCGATTTGTCGATGAAGCAACCATTAATGTCATAGCCGGTGACGGTGGCACCGGCGTGGTCAGCTTTCGTCGCGAAAAATATATTCCCCGTGGCGGACCGGATGGCGGTGACGGTGGCGACGGCGGCAGCGTCTATCTGGTCGGTGACCACGATATCAATACCCTGGCCGATTTTCGCCATGTGCGCACCTATACCGCCGAATCCGGTCAGCGTGGCGCCGGCCGGCAGATGACCGGCAAGGGCGGTGAAGACCTGCTGATTCCGGTACCCATCGGCACCCAGATCTACGACGACGATATCGACGAGCTGATCGGTGATATCACCCGCCATGGCCAGAAAATCAAGGTGGCGCAGGGCGGCTTTCACGGCCTGGGCAATACCCGCTTTAAAAGCTCGATCAACCAGACACCGCGTCGCTGCACCCCCGGCACCCCCGGCGAGCGCCGCAGTCTGCGCCTGGAACTGAAGGTGCTGGCCGACGTCGGCCTGCTGGGCCTGCCCAATGCCGGCAAATCCACCTTTATCCGCGCGGTATCCTCGGCCCGACCCAAGGTTGCCAACTACCCGTTTACCACCCTGTTTCCCAACCTGGGCGTGGTGCGCGTAGGCATGAACCAGAGTTTCGTGGTAGCCGATATTCCCGGGATTATCGAGGGCGCCTCGGAAGGCGCCGGTCTGGGCATACAGTTCCTCAAGCACCTGTCGCGTACCCGGCTGCTGCTGCATATTATCGATATTGCCCCGTTTGACGGCAGCGATCCGGTGGAGCAGGCGCAGGTCATTATTAATGAACTGGATAGCTACAGCCACGACCTGGTGGAAAAAACCCGCTGGCTGGTACTGAACAAGACCGACCTTATCGACGCCGAAGAACTCGAAGCACGCAAACAGGACATTATCGAACGCCTTGAATGGGAAGGGCCGGTCTACTGCATTTCCGCCATCAGCAAACAGGGGACGGAAAAACTGGTGTTCGATATCATGCAGCAGCTGGAGCTGGAAAAGGAACAGGCCGAGGCCAGGCAGGCCCGTGAAGGCGATGCCCAGACCAGAACCACGGTCGAGACCGATACCGAAAATACAGAAACCGACAACTGAAGTAATCCTATGAACAGCCGCAAAACCGTTGCCGATTCAAAGCGCTGGGTGATCAAGATCGGCAGCTCACTGATTACCGACGACGGCCGCGGCCTGAACAGCGCCGCCATAGCCGGCTGGGCGCAGCAGATAGCCGCCCTGCGTGAGGCCGGTCGTGAAATCCTGCTGGTCTCCTCCGGTGCCGTGGCCGAAGGCATGGCCCGTATCGGCTGGCAGAAACGCCCGCACGCCCTGCACGAACTGCAGGCCGCCGCCGCCCTGGGCCAGATGGGGCTGATCCAGCAGTTTGAAAGCTGCTTCCAGCAACACGGCATCCACACCGCGCAGGTATTGCTGACACACGAAGATCTGAGCAATCGCCAGCGTTATCTGAATGCGCGCAGCACCCTGAAAACCCTGCTCTCGCTGGGCGCCATTCCCATTATCAATGAAAACGACACCGTTGCCACGGATGAAATCCGCTTTGGCGACAACGACACCCTGGCCGCCCTGGTCAGCAACCTGGTCGAAGCCGATACCCTGGTGATTCTGACCGACCAGCAGGGTCTGTTCAATAAAGACCCGCGCCACAACAAGGACGCCGAACTGATTACCGAATCCAGCGCCTGCAATAGCGAACTGCTGGCCATGGCCGGTGACAGCGGCGCCCTCGGCCAGGGCGGCATGCGCACCAAGATCACCGCCGCGCAACGCGCCGCCCGCGCCGGCGCCAACACCCTGATCGCCGCCGGCCGCGAGGACAATGTGCTGCAGAAGATTGCGGAAGGCGAACCCGTCGGCACCCTGCTCACCGCCGACCAGGAACCGATTACCGCGCGCAAACAATGGCTGGCCAACCAGCTCAATGTTTCCGGCAAGCTGCACCTGGACGAAGGCGCCAGCCGCGCTCTGCTACGTGACGGCGTCAGCCTGCTGGCCGTGGGCGTCACCGCTGTTGACGGCAATTTCCAGCGTGGCGAGGTTGTCAGTTGTGTCGATCCCGATGGACGGGAAATCGCTCGCGGACTGGTCAACTATGATGCCCGTGAAAGCCGCGCAATCAAGGGCCTGAACAGTGACCGGTTTGAGGCGATACTGGGTTATATTGATGAGGCGGAGTTGATTCACCGGGATAACTTGGTATTGATTTGATCCGGGTTATGCCTTTATCGCTCTGATAGCGCGTTACCGGTTTGTTCCTTTATTACCTGGCCGGTGTGCTTTTCTTATATCGCGTTTCGCCCTGACGGCGAGTTACTGGCCGTTTTCCTTGAGTCTTTTTATTATTTCAGGTTCGAGTTTCGCTTTGACAGCGAGTTACTCTTTTTCTGCAGCAAAAAAGAGTAACCAGAAAATGCCGCCGCTGCAGACTGCGCCCGCGCATAAGGCGCGCGGGTTCCCGTTGTTTTACTGGTCTTGCCAGGCCAACGCGCCTGAACTCACGCACAAAAAGCGTGTGCGCTCAGACAGCAGGCGCTAAAGACAGACCTGACAAGACCAGTAAAACAACGGCTTGTCCGAGGCGGGATAAAAGCAAAAGCGGATGGCTTTTTTGTTTTTGTAGGCCGGAATAAGCGATAGCGTTTCCGGCATGTTCAGCACGCCTGCAACGCTATCGCTTATACTGGCCTACGGGG
>DRLE01000241.1 GCA_011051475.1 Gammaproteobacteria bacterium | reverse complement strand
AGTGCGTGCAGGCGGGCGAAAGCAAACAGCCTGCAGGAGCCTTCGTTCTCACCGGCCTGGTTGCTGACCGTGTCTTCACCGCTACCGTTTCGAAAGGCGCAGGGCTGATAGTCATAGTAGTGGCCGATAATTTCCATTAATTCGTCAAAGCTTGCCTGTTTCGGTGCGTTTTTCAGTTGCTGGACATATTCTTCAGGTGTTTTCATCATTTTGCTCTGCAGGTGGACGGCTTGAAAGGAGCTGGCAGGTATTATGCACAGGCGCGGGTTGTATGTTAAGTGGTCTGTGTAGTCGCCTTGACCTGACAGGTCTGGCATAATACATTCGCTGATAGCGCCGCTGGCGCGTACTTTTGGCGCGGTACTTTCCGTCAGTGTAAGGGGCAGGCAATAATTGAGGAATAATTTTACAATCTGGCTGCTTGCTGTTGTGCTGCTGTTTTCGGCTTTGCCGGCTATGGCCCTGGACGAGCCAAAGCAACTGCATTTTGTCGTTAAGAAGTTCGATGTACAGGGTGAAAACCCGCTGGCCGAGGATGAAACCAGGGACCTGCTGGCTCCTTTTCTGGGCGATCACTATGGTCTTGAGGGTATACAGAAGGCCGTGGCCTCACTTGAGCGGCGTCTGCATGAAGAAGGCTATGCGTTTTACCGCGTTAATCTGCCCCCGCAGAAACTCAATGGCGGCGTCATCACGCTGCAGCTGATCCAGCTCAGGATAAACCGCCTGGATATTAGCGGTAACCGCTATTTCAGCCGCGAAAACCTGCTGCGCAATATCCCGACGCTGGAGCCCGGCGAAATTCCCAATACCCTGGTGCTGTCCCGTGCCCTGGAGATGGCCAATGCACAGCCATCGAAGTATCTGACCCTGCAGTTCAGGGAAAGTGAAGACAGCGACGGCATTGATGCCCGCCTCAAGGTGGATGATCTCAAGCCCGATTTTTTCTTTGTTGCACTCAATAATACCGGCAATGATGAAACCGGTAATTTCCGCCTTACCGGCGGGTACCAGTTCAGCAACCTGTTCGACCGCGACCAGAACCTGTCTCTCAGCTATACCACTTCACCGGATGATTTTTCCGCGGTGCAGCAATACAGCGCCTCCTATACCGTCCCGTTTTACAGTGTTGGCGGTCAGCTGAACCTGTTTCTGCTGCGCTCGGATGTTGATTCCGGCGTGGTTTCACAGAACTTTACCGTCAGTGGCGCCGGAACGGTGGCGCTGCTGCATTACAAGCATACCTTTCTGCAGAGCGGCGCCTATAAACAGCAGCTGGATATAGGCATTGACCACAAGCTGTTTGAAAACAAGGTCGGCTTCCTCGGCCAGCCTGTGGCAGGTACCGGCGATGTGCTCAGCCGGCCGGCCAGTCTGGCCTATATCGGATTCTGGCAGGGGGCGGCGAAAAGCCTGAGTTTCAGCCTGGCGCCCTATATGAATATTGCCGGCGGTTCAAACAATAGCGATGCCGATTATGCCAATCTGCGTGAAAACGCCACCGCCGACTGGTCGCTACTGCGCTATACCCTGGGTTATGATCAGCTTGTATGGGCAAACTGGATGATACGCCTGAACGTGCTGGGCCAGCAGTCCTCAGACCGTCTGATTGCCGGTGAACAGTTCGGTATAGGCGGTATTTATTCCGTGCGCGGTTTCAATGAACGCGAACTGCTCGGTGACAGTGGCGTGCAGGCCAATATCGAGCTGTGGATGCCGGGTTTCAGCGCCATGAAAATACGGCCGCTGGTGTTTTTTGATTATGGCAGGGTAGAGGTCAACGAAAAGGTCAATAACGAGGTGCCCTCGGTCGGCATTTCCTCAGCCGGCCTTGGCCTGCGCTGGTCAATTATCAATAAAATGAACCTTGTTCTCGATGTGGCCTATGTGACCGATGGCGCGGAAGAACTTAACCTGCCGGGACTGCCGCCGCAGGCTACGCAGAAGGGCGATGTCAAGGGCCACCTTGATGTCTTCTACCGTTTTTAACGATTGACGCGATAATGCAAGAGCAGACATTCATGACGACAGGGGCAATACGACTGACGCTGAAAATAACGGGCATACTGCTTTGCCTGTTTGCGCCCGGCGCCCAGGCGGCAGGCCCGGCTATTGGCCAGATCAGCTATGTCCACGGTACGGTTACCCTGCAGAGCCTCAATGCCGACGATGTCCACCTGGTGGCGACAGATGAAAAACTGGCCACCGGCGAATTTATCAGGACCGGCCCCGGCAGTTTCGCCATCGTTCGCCTGAATGATGGCAGCCTGATTACACTCAGGCCGCAAACTACCTTCGGCGTCGAGCAGTTCGTGTCATTGAAAAAGGCCGGCGCCAGGGTGGTCTTAAGGCTTTTCCAGGGCGGCCTGCGTGTGGTTGCCGCCAGCGCTAGCAGAGATAAACCGGGGAGCTACCGCCTGCTGACCCCGGTATCGGAACTCAGCATAGAGGGTGCGGTGTTCGATGCCCGCCTGTGCCTCGACGATTGTGAAGAGGAAAACAGAAAGATCAAAACCATCTACGACAAACAGCTGGATGCCACGGTTGCACGGCCCCTCTATGTTTATGGCAGCCTGGTTGCACGTTCGGCCAGTGGCAACAGCCGGGTGCTGGCGGCTGGCTCGGCAATTTTCGAGGGTGACACCCTGCAGACACGTTCCGGCTCCTATGCCGTTCTGGTTTTTCGCGATGAAAGCCGTATCAGCCTGCAGGCCAATACGGTGTTTCGTATCGATGCCATGAAATATGACAGCGAAAGCGAGGACGACAGCGCCTCCCGGTTCAGCCTGCTGCGAGGTGGTCTGCGTACCCTGACCGGCCTGCAGTACCCGCAGAAATACATCATGCATACCGCCATCAATGACATCACAATCGCTGGTACGGGTTACGACCTGATCTGTACCGGTCCCTGTGAGGCCAGGGCTGAAACAGGACTGAAACCGCTGCGCCTGAAACAGGGTGATGGCCTGTATGCACATGTCTGGCAGGGGGCGATCAGCCTTGGCGATCTGGTATTGCCGGCGGGGAAAGCCGGCTATCAATCGGGACGAGAGAGCCCACCGCTGGCGCTTTCAACAGTCCCCGCCTTTTTACGGAAGAACAAGGTGCCGAGGCCGGACCGGGTTGATATCGATGATACCGGCCTGTTTGACAGGATTGAAAAGACCGCCGCCCCGCACGGCCTTTACGTCAGTGTCAGCAGCGGGCAGGTCAGGGTGAAAACCAAGATCGATCTGGTGGCAGAGCTGCACAGGGGGGAAGCCAGTTATACCGATGCGCTTGGACGCCAGGTGAAAAAGCTGTACCGGACACCGCTTTTTCAGCGCTTCGATCGCTACCCCATGCCGAATTCGCCTGATCCAGGCGTTAGCTCGCTCAGCAGTTCGATCATTGGCGGCAGTTCAGGTACGGTCTGT
The DNA here is from genome assembly GCA_011051475.1 of Gammaproteobacteria bacterium. Taxonomy (GTDB): domain Bacteria; phylum Pseudomonadota; class Gammaproteobacteria; order SZUA-229; family SZUA-229. The sequence continues at coordinate 4,415 of DRLE01000241.1, read as the reverse complement.
ATTATCAGGTAATAACCATGAGTGATTGGATAAACAAGCTGGATCGAAAAGGCGCAGGCAAGGCCCCGGTTTTGCTGGTGCCATTTCTGCTGTTATGTGCCCTGTTGCTTCCGGCAGCCGTGCTTCACGCCAATCCGGGCGGTGCCAGTGTGGTGCGCGGTCAGGTTGCATTTACCCGGCCTGATGCGGCGACCTTCAATATTACCAACAGCCCCGGCGCCATTATCAACTGGCAGCAGTTCAGTATCGCGCCCGGCGAAACCACGCGTTTTATCCAGCAGGGCGCCGGCAGTGCGGTACTTAATCGTGTGACCGGCCAGGACCCGTCGCGTATTCTTGGCAGCCTGCAATCCAATGGCCGGGTTTTTCTGATTAACCCCAACGGGGTTATTTTCGGCCAGAATGCCGTGGTCAATACGGCCGGTCTGATCGCCTCTACCCTGGATATAGCAAACCGTGACTTTATCAATGGTCGCCTGCATTTCAGTGACCTTGAAAACACGGCTGACATTCTTAACCGTGGTTTCATCTCCGCCAGCGGCAATGGTGAAGTCGTTTTTGTTGCACCAAAGGTACGCAACGAGGGTGTTATACAGGTTGAGCAGGGCAGTATTGTACTGGCTGCCGGGCAGAGCGTAAGCCTGAGCTCGCTCAACTATCGCAATATCGAGTTTGAAGTGCAGGCGCCGGATAACAGCGTGGTCAATCTCGGCAAGATGCTCAGCGATGGTGGCAGTATCGGGGTCTTTGCCGGCAGTATTCATAATAGCGGCGTGGTCAGCGCCAATGCGGTCAGCGTCGATAATGCCGGTAATATTGTTTTTGTCGCACAAAACGACACCGTGATTGAGGACGGCACCGTCACGGCCAGCAGCAAAACCGGCAGGGGCGGCACGATTCATATTCTCGGCGAGCGTGTCGGCCTGTTCGGCAAAACCGTGGTAGACGCCTCGGGTGACAGCGGTGGCGGCGAAGTGCTCGTGGGCGGCGATTACCAGGGCGCAAACCCTGCGGTTAACAATGCAAAACAGACCGTGGTTTCCGCACAGAGCCGGATCAATGTCGATGCCACAGGCAGCGGCAATGGCGGCAGGGCCGTGGTCTGGGCCGATGGAAGCACCGACTACCGGGGTGAAATTTCGGCGCGCGGTGGCTCGCTCGGCGGTGACGGTGGTTTTGTCGAGGTGTCCGGCAAACAGGGTCTGGCTTTTGACGGTTTTATCGACACCTCGGCGATCAATGGCAGGGTGGGTAGTATTCTGCTGGACCCGGATAATATCCTTATCCAGACCGCGCCGGGCGCCAATGATGGCAATGTCGGGGGTACTGCGCCCAATATCGGCTTTGGTGATAATGCCGGCACCGACTATGTCATCGGTGTTGCCGTGCTCGAGGCGCTCGTCGGGGATATTACCCTGCAGGCCGAGGTCGATATTACCCTGCAGGCAGGCGCGACACTGAACCTGAGCAACCAGGGAAGTGGTGATACGGTAACTTTCCAGGCCGGCAATAATATTCTTATTGCCGGTGATATCAGCCTTGCCGGCGGTAATCTGCTGCTCAGTGCGGCCGACCCGGGTGCTGCGGCCATCTCAGCCAGCGGTGGTATTACGGTCGACGGCCAGATCAGTACAAACGATGGTGACTTGGCACTCAATACCAATGGTTCAGCGGGTGATATCGTTATCAATAATACGATTGATGCCGGTGTGGGTACCATAGACCTGTTGGCGACTAACGGGGATGTTCGCCTGGATAATGGCACCACGCTTAACAACCAGGGAACGCTGAACCTGAATGCACAAAATCTGTTACTGGAAAATGCCAGTGAGCTGGTGAATAACGGACAGCTCAATATCATTGAAGATATCAATATTGACAGTACTACCGGCGATGGCTCAATGACTCTCAGTAGTGGAGTCTTGAGCATTGCAGCGGGCAAGGTGGCCAGGCTTAATAACCAGCTGACCTGGCAGTCAGGCATCATTAACGGTGGTGGAACATTTCTGGTTGCCGGCACTGCCGGAATCAACCTTGTAACGGTCGCTGACCATATTGTTGACGGCCTTACGACAATAGACAATCAGGGAACGGTCAATATGAGCACCGGCACCCTGATGCTGAACAACGCTTCGGTTTTTGACAATAATGGCCGGTTCGTTTTCCTGGGTACTGCCAATATGCTGATCGACACGCAGACAGCATTGAATCCCGGCATCTTCAATAACCGGCAGTTACTGGAAAGTCTCACCACGGGTACGGCAAGCATAGGCGCCGGTTTGACTTATACGCATAGCGCTGCAACCGTGGATATCGCCTCGGGCAGTACCCTGGCATTTGGCGCGCCGCTGGTACTGGATGCCGGCAGTGTGCTGCAGGGCAGTGGTGAGCTCATTGGCGATGTGGACAATACTGCCGGTACTGTTCGACCGGGTGGCGAAAGCGCTACCGGCACCCTGAGTATTACCGGTAACTATAACCAGCAGCCTGCCGGCAGGCTGGAAATCGACATTGCCGGTACTACGGACTACGATAAACTGGTTGTTAGCAGTACAGCCACACTTGCCGGCGATCTGACGGTCAGCGAAATCAACGGTTATGAGGCAAGCATTTCAACAGACTATGACTTTATAACAGCCAGTATCATCAATGGCGCTTTTTCCGGAAAGAATATATTCCCGGTCGGTTTCGAACGTGCTGCGGTCCCCACTGCCGGTATTTACCGCATAACCGACCGGGCGAACAATACCATTTTCTTTGATAATTACAGCGGCAATCTTGAATGGAACACCGCCAGTAACTGGAGCACGGGGCAACTGCCTCTGGCCGGCTATGATGTCGATGCCAGCAGTGTTACTGCCGGCACCATGCTGATAAGCAGCGGCGACTATGACATTAACAGCCTGCGTGCGGCCACGTCGATGGAAAATTCCGGCGGGCGCCTGCGTGTTGCCGGTGATGTGTCTGTGCCTGACAACTTCAGCTATACGCAAACTGATGACAGCGCCTTTACGCAGTTTGACGGCGGCTTTAATACGGGTTCTTCACAGGGTGTCAGAATCAATAATAACCGCGGTGAGTTGCAGCTTAACGGCAATACGGTCGCCGATGTGGATAATCAATCCGCCTTATACGCCACCGGAAGTATTACCGGCAATGTGAGCAGCAGCGGCCTGTTGAGTGCCGGCAGCGGTGCCGGTGAAACAGGTTTGCTCACGGTTAACGGAAACCTGACGCTGACAGAATCTTCGGTTATTACGATGGATATTGCCGGTCGTGAAGCCGGTACGGGCTATGATTCGATTGTGGTTAACGGCAGCCTGCAGCAGGCCGGCGATCTGAATGTTCTGGTCAATGAGTCCTCGGGCTATATCGCCGCCATTGGTGACAGCTTCGATGTCTTTCGGTTTAACGCAAGCAGCGGCAGTATTGCAATTAACCCTGAATCCGGCTATGTCTACAATGCCGAACTGTTGCCCGATCGCCTGAGACTCGTGGCGACGGCCATTCCCGGCCAGTTCCTGCGTGATACGCAGAATGATGTTGTCACCTTTCTTGATATGATGCATCGTTACCTCCGGTTTGAAAGCATTGATGACATTCTTCGTCGGCTGGAAAACAGCCGGGATGAGGAAACCGACAAAACCCTGATCTGTTCATAAGCGCCATGGTTTCGCTGGCGATTTTTTCAGAATATTCCCGGCGCAAGTTTGCAGGGTTTTCTGCTCGCGGTGACTGCACTCTCTGTCTGAAAACGATCCTGTTCACACTGGCTGTTCTTGTTCTGTCTGCCTGTGAGCCGGACAGCGCGGACAGCAGGAACTACCGGCAGGCACAGACGGTGGAAAAAAAGGCGGCTAAGCCGCTGGAGAAAATCAGGGCGCGCGGACGGCTGATTGTTCTCACCATTAACCAGCCGACAACCTATTATATTGACCGTGACAACCAGTCTGCCGGTCCTGAATACGATATGACGCAGTCTTTTGCAGAATCAATCGGCGTGGATGTTGAATATCGCCAGTATGACTCGACCGAAGCCATACTCAGGGCGCTGAGGAACAGGGAAGGGGATGTCGCCGCCGCCGGTCTGACCATTAATGAGAAAAGAAAGCAGGAATTTGATTTCGGACCGGCATACCAGACAGTGCGTGAATACCTGGTCTGCCATAGAAACAGCAAAAATATTCTGAACAGGGAGGACCTGAATGGCCTGGAGATTATTGTCGCCGCCGACAGCAACTATCTGGAGTCGATAAAACCCTTTACCGGCATAAGCTGGGTGACCGATCATGATCTGAACACGCAGCAGCTGTTGCAGCAGGTGGCTGAAGGAAAAATCCAGTGTACCATCAGTGATTCAAACCTGTTTTCGATTGAGCGCCGTTACCACACGGAACTGCAGAACAAATACATTT
>DRLE01000240.1 GCA_011051475.1 Gammaproteobacteria bacterium | reverse complement strand
CTGACAAGGCCAGTAAAACAACGGCTTGTCAGAGGCGGGAAAAAAGCAAAAGCGGATGATTTTTCTGTTTTTGTAGGCCGGAATAAGCTTCAGCGTTTCCGGCAGGTCTGGCACGCCTGCAACGCTATCGCTTATGCAGGCCTACGGGTATAGAGCTCTCTCGTATTGGTTTTTGGTTTTCTGTTTTTAATCCACCTCAGGCAAGCCGCTGAACCGGGTCTTTTTATTTTGCTGCCTTTAGCGCCTGCTGTCTGAGCGCCCGCGTTTTTCGGGCGTGAGTTCAGGCGCGTTGCAAAATCAAAAGACCCTGTTCAGCGGGTACCCCTTTGCGTCTTCTGCAAAGGGGCGCAGCCTGCAGTGGCGGCGTCTTTTGGTTCCTTTTCTTCGCTGTTGAAGAAAAGGGACTCGCCGTCGGGGCGAAACCCGAACTATCAACATCAAAAAGCCAACAGAAAACCCACCAACCAGACACACAGACAAAACCACCCACCACCCCTTACCTCGAAATCCCCCCTCAAAAATGCTAAAATACCCCTCTTTTTACGACAAATCCCCGCAAAATCACCATGCCAACACGTTTCAAACAACAGGCGCTGGACTACCACGCAAAGCCCAGACCCGGCAAGATCGCCACCGAGATTACCAAGCCCTGTGAAAGCCAGCTTGACCTGTCGCTAGCCTACACACCGGGGGTAGCCGAGCCCTGCCGCGCCATCCATCGTGATATCGATGCCGCCTATGACTACACCGCCAAGGGCAACCTGGTGGCGGTGATTACCGATGGCACTGCGGTGCTCGGTCTGGGCAATATCGGGGCGCTGGCGGGCAAGCCGGTGATGGAAGGCAAGGGCGTGCTGTTCAAGGCCTTTGCCGATATCGATGTGTTTGATATTGAAGTAAACGCAGAAACCACCGAGGAATTTATCACCACGGTCAGAAACATTGCGCCGACCTTTGGTGGCATCAATCTCGAAGACATTGCCGCCCCCGCCTGTTTCGAGATAGAAGAAGCCCTGATCGAGCAGCTGGACATCCCCGTGTTCCACGATGACCAGCACGGCACCGCCATTATTATTGCCGCTTCGCTGCTCAATGCGCTGGAGTTGCAGAAAAAGAAAATCGAGGACGTGCGTGTGGTCTGCCTGGGCGCCGGCGCCGCCGGCATCGCCTCCATGAAACTGCTGCAGGGTCTGGGCGCAGACCCGGAAAAACTCTACATGATCGATCGCAACGGTATTATCCACAGCGAGCGTGATGACCTGAACAAATACAAAAAGGCCTTTGCCGTGCATACCGACAGGCGCACGCTGGCGGACGCCATGGACGGCGCCGACGTGTTTATCGGTGTTTCCGGCCCCGACCTGCTGTCTTCCGATATGCTTGCCACCATGGCGCCCAATCCCGTGGTGTTCGCCCTGTCCAATCCCGACCCGGAAATTCTGCCCGAACTGGCGCATATGACCCGCGATGACCTGATTATGGGTACCGGCCGCAGTGACTACCCCAACCAGGTCAACAACGTGCTTGGTTTTCCCTATATTTTCAAGGGCGCGCTTGACGTTCGCGCCACCTGTATCAACCAGGAAATGCAGATCGCCTGTGTGCATGCACTGGCCGAACTCGCGCGGGAGCCTGTACCGCAGGAAGTGCTCGATGCCTACGACCTGGACACCATGGTCTTCGGCCCCGAATATATTATTCCCAAGCCGCTGGACCCGCGCCTGATCGACACCATACCGCGCGCGGTTTCCAAAGCCGCCATTGCCACCGGCGTGGCACGCAAGTTTCCGAAGGGCTCGCAGTCGGCAAAAGAGGCTTAAGACCTTAGGTCTGCATAACAGGGAAGCGGCAGGGACAGCTGTAAGTCAGGACACTGACATTTCGTTTGTGACAACTCGGGGAAGACCAATGCTGAAGAGAAATATCACTACCTGTGTTTTGCTCCTCATTACAGCGTTTACCACGAACCTCTTTGCGGCCGCCGATCCCCAGCGTATCGAATTCAAGTCCACTGACGGCCTGTTAATCACCGCCGATCGCTATACCCCGCACAAAGCCGATGCACCGCTGATTGTCCTGTTTCACCAGGCCGGCTCCAGCCGCGGTGAATACAGCGAGATCGCCCCGCGTTTAAACCAGCTGGGCTTTAACTGTATTGCGGTTGACCAGCGCTCGGGAGAATACTCGCGCGGCATCGATAATGAAACAGCCATCCGCGCCGGAGAAAAGGGCCTGCCAACCAGCTATGCCGATGCCCTGCCCGATATTATTGCCGCCCTGCGCTATGCCCGGAAAAATTTTCCGCAGAGCAAGATCATTGCCTGGGGCAGCTCCTATTCAGCAGCACTGGTACTGAAAGTAGCCGGTGACCACCCGCAGCTGGTTGATGGCGTGATTGCTTTCTCCCCGGGTGAATATTTTGCGCATCTGGGCAAGAGCAAGACCTGGATCAGTGACGCAGCGAAAAACATCAAAACGCCCGTATTTATTACTTCTTCAAGAGACGAGGCCAAAAGCTGGGCTTCGATCTATCAGCATATTCCCGCGCAGTTCAGGCACAGCTTTATTCCCGAAACACCCGGCAAACACGGATCAAAGGCGCTGTGGAAGAAATACGCCGACAGCCCCGCCTACTGGCGCGCAGTAACTGCCTTTCTTGATCGCTACCGATAAAGTTCGGAGCACTTTTGCCCGGTCAATGCCGGCAATTCACATGCGCAGAACCGTGTGACCGAACCCCCGGTGTCATAAAAGTTAACACCCCGCTGTCGCCCTGAAGCCTGTAAAAATGCCTGTCGGGATAGTCGGTATAAAAAAGGGTGTCTGTAAAGTTTACAACGCCTGTTTAGCGCTTCTCATATCCGCTTGAGAAATATCATATTATTTTTTCTGGTACGTTTATTGCTTGAATACGGATAAGTGTCATTACAGTAAGCACACGACGGACAGGAACATCAGGAGATGAATAGAGTCAGATATATTATTGCGAGCATTTTGCTGTTTTTTTCTGCTCAGTCTCTGGCACTGTTTATGCCCGAAGGCGGGCTGCCGACCGGAACTGAACGTGCAACGGCCTCCGACAGCGAAGGTTGCTGAGTATTGCTGCTGCGCGTTCACCGGCGATACGTTTACCGGCAATAGATAAACCGCAGATATCTGGACCAGACATCTGGATTGGCACTGAAGGCATTAAGAAATGAAATTATCCAAACCGACAGTTATGGGCTTTGCGTCACTATGGGTTATCGTGGCTTACCTGATACACCCTTATCTGTCCGTTCTTGTACTGTTGATACTTATAGCCGCTTTCAGTCGCTAAGGACCGCCAGGGACGACAACTCTGCGGTGGCCATGTCGCCCCCTGGCGTGGCACGCTTTATTCCCCTTTTTTGTAACCGCTGATCAGGCTGAAAGCCAGCAGCCCCAGGATGACATAGCCGGCACATATGTGAAGATCATCTTCCTCTCCCGTGATCCGGGCCACGGAAAAGGCCCGCACCAGCGACCAATGAAAAAGTCTACCAGCGGCCCGGACTATTACCTGTTCTGCATTCAACATGGTTATCTCCGGTGAGTATCAACAGAAAACGACCGTTTGCGCCTGTTCGATTTCAGGCCAGGTCCTTCATGTAATAGAGGAATCAAGTCACACCGTTACTGTTTCTGCCGTCCCGACCTACTGGCGGGCGGTAAGGAGATTTCTGCAGGTCTGTACAGCCGCGCACCGAGCAGGCATTATAGTCAGCCCGGCTGCAACCAGAAACAACTACCATGAACCAGTCATCGCCATTTGCCAGGATCGGTCTTATGCGCTCTCGCCTGATCCTGCTCACGACAGCCTTCCTGCTTTTTAT
>DRLE01000239.1 GCA_011051475.1 Gammaproteobacteria bacterium | reverse complement strand
CTGACTTGGCCAGATTACGCGGCTGGTCGACATCGGTGCCCTTGCGCACGGCGACAAAATAGGAAAACAGCTGCAGCGGCACCGAGAACAGCACCGGTGCCAGTTCGGCATCGACGGCCGGCAGGGTCATCACCTTGCAATCCTCGCCCAGGCCGCCCAGATCCATACGCTCATCGGCAAACAGATAGACCCTGCCGCCACGGGCCAGGATTTCCTGGATATTGGATTTTATCTTGCCCTCATAACCATCCATCGAGGCGATGGCAATGGTCGGCAGGTCCTGATCGATCAGTGCGATGGGGCCGTGCTTGAGCTCGCCGGCCGGATAGGCATCGGCATGGATATAGGAGATTTCCTTGAGCTTGAGCGCCCCTTCCAGGGCGATCGGATACAGGGTGCCACGGCCGATAAAAATGGCATTGTTCAGGTCGGTAAAGTCTTCCGCCCACTGCTCGATGGCGTCCGTGGCATGCAGGACTTTTTCGATCAGCTGCGGAAGCGCCTGCGCCTGGCGCAGCAGTTCTCGCATCGTGTCTTCGTCCAGGCCGCGGCGCTTGCCCAGGGCGATGACCAGCATCAGCAGGGCCACCAGCTGGGTGGTAAAGGCCTTGGTGGAGGCCACGCCGATTTCCGGGCCGGCGCGAGTCATCAGGGTCAGCTCGCTTTCCCGTACCAGCGAGCTTTCCGGCACATTACATACCGACAGGGTCAGATCGGTTTTTTCCTTGATCGCGCGCAGCGCCGCCAGGGTATCGGCGGTTTCGCCGGACTGGGAAATGGTGACCACCAGGGTGTCATCGGCGAGCACGGTCCTGCGATAGCGGTACTCGGAGGCCACCTCCACCCGGCAGGGAACACCGGCAATGGCTTCCAGCCAGTAGCGCGCCACCAGGCCGGCATGGTAACTGGTGCCACAGGCGATAATCTGCACGGCTTTGACCTGATCGAGTATATCGCCGGCCGGGCGGCCATCCACACCCACGCCAAAGGCGCTGTCGAGCAGTTCACCATTAACCACGCGCCCTTCCAGTATATCCATCAGGCAGGAGGGCTGTTCGTGGATTTCCTTGAGCATGTAGTGACGGTATTCACCCTTGGCGGTGGAATCGGCGCTGAGCTCGGATTCCTTGATCTCACGCTCAACCACCTCCCCGACGTCATTATAAATAACCAGCGACTCTGGACGAATATCGGCGATATCGCCTTCTTCCAGATAGATAAAGCTGCGGGTGACCGGTAACAGCGCGGCCGCATCAGAGGCAATAAAATATTCACCGATGCCGACACCGATAACCAGCGGGCTGCCACGGCGAGTCGCAATCAGACGGTGCGGATCGATGGTGGAAATAACGCCAAGGGCATAAGCGCCCTCAAAATCGGCTACTGCCTTTCTGACCGACTCGAGCACATCGTTACCCTGTTCCAGGTACATCTCGATCTGGTGTACGGCCACCTCGGTATCGGTCTGCGAGGTAAACTGAAAACCGGCGTTTTTCTGCTGCTCGCGCAGCTCGCTGTGATTTTCGATAATGCCGTTGTGCACAATGGCCACAGCGTCTTTACAGATATGCGGATGCGCGTTCTGCTCACTGGGTTCGCCGTGCGTGGCCCAGCGGGTATGGGCGACACCGGTCGTGCCGCGCAGCTCGGTTTGTTTCAGGGCGTCTTCCAGTTCTTTAACCTTGCCCACGCGGCGCACGCGGCTGATCCGGCCCTCGGCATCCAGCACCGCAATACCGGCGGAATCGTAGCCGCGGTATTCCAGGCGACGCAGGCCTTCCAGAAGAATAGGGGTAACATTACGCTCGGCAACCGCGCCGACAATTCCACACATACGAATTCCTTTAGATCACATTGAAAAATCAGTGGTATAAATATAGCAGGCAAAGCCTGAAACCGCTGCTATTGCGGGTGGTTGTTCACAGAATACAGCCTTGCGGGAGCGGACAATTCCGCGAAAAACGTCCCGCCGTCACATGGCCGGCTTCAGGCAGAAGATTATACCCCACAATAAAAAAGGCAGCCGCAGGTTTCCCCGCAACTGCCCTTATCAGGAAACAGACCGCTGTTAAAGCTTGTCGGCTTCTTCTGCCAGGTATTTGGCAACACCTTCCGGGGTCGCTTCCATACCCTTTTCACCTTCATGCCAGCCGGCAGGACAGACTTCGCCATGCTCTTCGGTAAACTGCAGGGCTTCGACCATGCGCAGCATTTCGTCGATATTACGACCCAGCGGCAGGTCATTGACCACCTGGTGACGCACGATGCCTTCCTTGTCGATAAGGAAAGAACCGCGGAAGGCGACTGCACCGTCCGGTGTTTCCACATCGTATGCCTTGCACACAGCGTGCGTCAGGTCGGCAGCCAGGGTATATTTTACCGGACCGATACCGCCTTCGTTGATCGGGGTATTACGCCACGCATTGTGGGTAAAGTGGGAGTCGATGGAACAACCGACCACTTCCACGCCACGCTTGGTAAACTCTTCCAGGCGGTGGTCAAAAGCAATCAGTTCTGAGGGACAGACAAAAGTAAAGTCCAGCGGATAGAAAAACAGTACCGCGTATTTGCCCTTGATGGCATCTTTAAAATTATAGTTTTCAACAATCTCGCCGTTACCTAATACGGCTGGCGTTGTAAAATCCGGCGCTTCGCGACCTACAAGTACACCCATGGGAATTTCCTCTATATTTCGGTCAATTGCGGTAATGCCCCGCTCTGACGTGTTACGGTTAAAATTTCAGACTCGATACAATAAACGCATTTGGCAAAATTTCAACCCTACTTTTTATATATAAAAATCAAAAATGCAGTTAATGGCCGATTTTTTTCAGAACGACGCCTGCCGCGTGGCTCAGGGCCTGCTGGGGAAGGTCATCCGTCGCCGGGTACAGACCCCGAACGGGGCATACTGGCTGGCGGCACGCATTATCGAAACCGAGGCCTATTACCTTGATGAGCGAGGCAGCCACGCCTCACTGGGTTACACTGAAAAACGCCGGGCCCTGTTTATGCCGGCTGGCACGATCTACATGTACTACGCCCGTGGCGGCGATTCGCTCAATATCAGCACACAGGGCGAAGGCAATGCGGTGCTGATCAAGGCGGCTTTTCCGT
>DRLE01000238.1 GCA_011051475.1 Gammaproteobacteria bacterium | reverse complement strand
GCCGCCCTTGTGCAGCAACCTGCGCGCTCTATGGCTCAAGCGCTCACCGGGTGTGGTCTTCAGCACATGGTGCTCGTCAACGACCAGTGCGCCCAGAGTCACTTCATGGGTATGCGCGGAATACATCACATCGATATCTTCAAAGCTCTGTGCGATCTTGATATTCTGTGACAGACCCAGTTCGGACTGCACCACGATCAGCTCGGCGCCCATGCCCTTCACTTTTTCAATAATGCCCGGCAGTTCCTGTACGCCCTGGGTAAAGCGGAAACCGATATTGAAGGCATCAGCCTGCTGCGGCACGATGGACGCGGTTATGCCGATAACGGCAATTTTTACACCACCACGCTCCAGCATCTTGAACGGCGGCAATACCGGCTTGCCCTGAGCCTGGGGCGGCAGGGGCGCGGCATTATAGAGATTGACCGCAACTGCCGGGAAATTGGCCTTGATCACACCCATACCCTCGGGGGTGGGGAACGGCGCAGTCGCCGTATTCTCGGTACAGGTATAACCGCTGGCCTCGTCGGTCAGGCCGGGAATCACCGGCACATCATCACAGCTGACATAGGACGTCATGGTGCGCAGGTTACCGGGAATGGTCGGTTTCGGACCGAAAGTGGTAAAGCGGTTACGGAAAACCGCGCCGCCATAACCGAAGTCCCAGTTACCCGGCGTGTATACGTCGATATTGAACGCATTGATCGGCACCATCATGGCGTCACCCAGGGTAAACATGGCTTCAGCGCTACCGTGAGTCAGGTCACCGGTAGACAGCAGGACAGCCTCCGGATTATCTTCACGAATACCGTCGACCACGGTTTTCAGACGGGCCAGGCCACCGGCGCTGGCCGCCTCGTATTCAGAGCCGTCGGGGTTTTTCATAATTGCGGCATGCGGCACCAGGGTGCCATGCAGGTCACCCATTTCTATCAGGGTAACCTGGCTTTTATGTGCATAGGCAGGCAGGCTGACGCTGGCAGCGATCAGCACCGCGCTCAGCAGGGCCTTTCTGCCATGTTTTCCACCACCAGGGGTGCAGTTGTTCTTTTTCATTTCATCCTCCACTTTTCATCATTTTTTGTCATCAAACCGGCATCAGCCGGTCCGGGACTCTTTCAGGGTCCGTCAAGAGTAATGACACTGTGAAGGCGTGAATATAGGGAAACTCCTTAATCCGGCTAGGCAAAAAACCTATTAGAAATTAATAATTTACTTCAATACAGCCACTGATTGAACAAGCATTTTCCCTCGATAAAAAATGACGGTTTTTTGACGTTGATATTACGGTTTTTTTACAGGATTGATGTACATCAAATTTTCTGCAAGTAGTCGTACAAACCTGCCGGGAATGCTTTCATTTTTCCGTTCCACTGCTATTGATAAAACATTAATATTTAGCGGAGCACAGCCAATGGCGCACATCAAGTGGAGCGACGACCTGAATACCGGTATTCAGGTTATCGACAAGCAGCATTTACGTATTGTCGAGTACATTAACAGTCTGGATGATATTCAGGAGAGCCATGACCGGGATGAGGTCGAACGCATTCTGGGCGAGCTGGTTGACTACACCCTCTCGCACTTTGCCTTTGAGGAAAGCCTGATGGAAGACGCCGGCTATGCCTTTATCAACGGGCACAAGATGGTGCATGAGCTTTTCGTCAAACGCGTGGGAGATTTCCAGCAGCGCTTTAAAATGGGAGAAGATATTACCGAGGAGCTGCTGACGGTACTGAAATCCTGGCTGATCAACCATATCAAGAGCGATGACAACGACTATGTCCAGACCGTGCTGGCAAACATGGAAAACATCAACTCAACCAAAGAGTCCGGCTGGCTGTCCCGCTCCATAAAGAAGTTTTTTGGCTAACCTTAAATGAAACCCAACGGAGAACCTTAATGTCCCAACTTGAGTGGCAGGATGAATTCGAAACCGGTATCAGTGTTATCGACAGCCAGCATAAACGGATTATTCACTACATCAATCAGCTGCACGATGCCGAACGGCTCAATGACCCTCAGCTGACGACCGAGGTTCTTATCAATCTTATCGACTATACCCTGTCACACTTTGCCTTCGAGGAAAGCCTGATGGAAGATGCGGGTTACCGGGCGCTGGACATCCACAAACGTACGCACGACGCCTTTCGTGAAAAAATCAAAAACTACCAGCAACGCCATATTAATGGTGAAGATGTCACGCATGAACTGTTTGAGCTGCTCAATATCTGGCTGATCAACCACATTGCTGAAGATGACAACAGCTACGCACCAACGATCAGGGAAAACATGCCCGGTATAGACAGCAACGAGCAAGCCAGCTGGCTGAAACAGAAAATCCAGCGTTTTTTTCAGTAACCGACCCGTATTCCCTGCCCATCAGCCCCTCCACCTGCCACCACATCAAGACTCATTCCAGATACAGGCAGCTGGATTTTCCTCGACTATACTTATTTTTCTGCAACTGTAAATCCGGGTTGTGATCCGGGCATGAATTACCGGGGGAGGTCTGTCTATGTTTGCCGAAGAAGTTGTTATCAGCGATGTCAGTCTGGATGTTTCGACGGATAACTATGAGGAGTTTGACCAGGAAATCCAGCCGGCACTGCTCGGTGAAAGCCTGGAGCAGAACAATACACTCAAAGGCAGTCATCGCCGCTTCCAGTTTTATCGCTCAAACTACCTGCTACTGGATATCACCGACAAGAAAAACGCACCGGAGAAAAAATTCCATCTTAATCTGGCATGGCTTTCCGCCGAACCCGAACATCATAAACATATCGTATGGAAATGGCTGGTATCATCACTGACCGCCCTGCTGGCCACCGGGCTGTTCTTTTACCTGTATTACGCACAAATACTGCCTGCCATCTATGGCCTGACCGGTGGTGTGCTGAGTCTGAGTGGTTCACTTATCTTTGCCCTGATCTTTATCTACCAGATGCGTGATGAATATGTGTTTTACAGCTATTATGCCCACGTCAGGCTGTTTCTTATGGAGAACAAAAAACCCGACCCGACAGGTTTCGACGACTTCTTTATCAAGCTGCAGCAGCGTATTGAAAAGGCCCGGGCAGGCATGCCGGTCGCCCAGAGACTGGTGGGAGAACTGAAAATGTGCCGTCGCCTGAAAGATGAAAATATTATCGACGAGGAAAGCTATACGCAGGCGCGCGGCATTATCTTCAAGCACGAGCAGTACCAGGCCTGAATACAGCCGGGTTTATGCTACCGTCAGCCGGTGAGTCTGCAGTTACAGGTCAACAGGCAGATAAAAAAAGACAAATCGCCCGTTTTCGAAATCGATTTTCAGGGTGGCGCCGTGGTAAAGGGCATAGTCGATATAGCCGGGGATGGCGCTATTGACATGACATTCACTGGCATGCTGCGGTGACTCGAAGTCGCGGTCACGGTCATACCAGGCCAGCAGCATATAGTCACCCAGACGCTTCTCGGCCTCCGTGTTCGCCAGTTCCATGGCCTGCAGATAGTCCTGCGGCGGTGGATCGGGATTCAAATCCACCACAGTTACCCCGGTATAATCGGGTTCCTGGGGAATATTGCATTTTGATTCGGTGGACATAAAAAACCCCCTGTGCATTGTCAGGGGGTTATTTTAACATGACGGTAGCGACTGCCCGTCTTACATGGCCATTCTACCCGTTATTCTGCTGACCGGGGAACCACAGCGGTTTGCTCATCACGCAGAAAATCCAGGAAGCAGCCGCGTAAAGCAGGCCACCGATTGCTATCTTGTTGTAAAGCGCCTCGGTTGCCGTACGCTCGGCAAGGTTGGCATATTCGCCGGTAATATTCAGGTAAATGGCAATAGCGAAAACCAGCAGGCCCAGCATGATATTCGCTCTTAACAGCCGGCGTCTTGATACAGCCTTATCCAGTGGTAATGTCGTCATATTCTGCTCCTCAAAAAACAAATCTGAATATAAATCTGTGAATAGTTTAGTGAAGCATAATATAGTTAAATAATGATACTCATGCCTTGACGCAGATCAACTACCCGGCAGAACCCGAAGCCAGGTAGCATAGAGCGTTATTTATCAGTGACTTACCAACCTTCCGAAACCGACTATTCCAGAACAATATCCCTGATGTCGACACCAAATACTGAACCGGTATTATCCCCATCGGCCATTAGCCAGATAGCCACAACAGCCCTGGGTTCGATAAAACGGTAATTCGCCTGCTGCCAGCCATCTTCACCCGCAATACCGGGAACCGATATCATGGTGACGCGACGGTTATAGGGATTGGGCCACTGCTCACCGGGCGGGTGTTTTGCTCCAACCACCAGATTGATCATGTTTGCCGAAGGGTAGTGCAGCAGGGACCGAACTTTTTTCATCCAGGCAGGCAATAACGGATTGAAAAGCGCTTCGTCGGACCTGAGCAACAGCCCCAGCTTGAACAGGGCATCATCTCCATCACGCCGAGCCTCCTGTTGCATGTTTTTTACCCCGGGACGCCCGTGACTGCGCCAGCGAAAGCTGACCCGGCGAACGGTTTTCACCTCGTCAAAGGCCTGCATCATAAATGAAGCGCTGTGATTGACCTGAATGCTGAGCTGCTGATCGTGAAAACGATACTGGTTGGGCGGGATTTTGCGAAACTGGATATGACTGAAACGATCGGCCTGTAACAATACAGGCTGATTATTGTCAGCGAAAGCGACCGATATAAGCAGCAGGCTGACTGCAAAAACAACAGTCTGCCGGCTGTTCATCGAACGCTGCCGTCAGGCCTTGCTGTAGATTTCGGAACCGGCCTTTTTGAACTCCTCGGCTTTTTCCTGCATACCCTTGTCGAGTGCAATCTCGACCTTGTCGATGCCCTGCTCGGCGGCGTATTCACGCACATCCTGCGAGATTTTCATGGAGCAGAATTTCGGCCCGCACATGGAGCAGAAATGCGCCACCTTGTGGGCTTCTTTCGGCATGGTTTCATCGTGGTATTCGCGGGCGCGCTCGGGGTCGAGGGCGAGGCGGAACTGGTCTTCCCAGCGGAACTCGAAGCGCGCCTTGGACATGGCATTGTCGCGAATCTGCGCACCGGGATGGCCCTTGGCCAGATCGGCGGCGTGGGCGGCGATCTTGTAGGTGATAATGCCGGTGCGCACGTCTTCCTTATTGGGCAGCCCAAGGTGCTCTTTTGGCGTGACATAGCAGAGCATGGCGCAGCCGTACCAGCCGATCTGCGCGGCGCCGATGCCGGAGGTGATATGGTCATAGCCGGGGGCAATGTCGGTGGTCAGCGGGCCCAGCGTATAGAAAGGCGCTTCGAAGCAGTCTTCCAGTTCCTTGTCCATGTTCTCCTTGATCATCTGCATGGGTACATGGCCGGGGCCTTCGATCATGACCTGTACATCATGCTGCCAGGCAATTCTGGTGAGCTCGCCCAGGGTTTCCAGCTCGCCGAACTGGGCCTCGTCATTGGCATCGGCAATGGAGCCGGGGCGCAGGCCGTCGCCGAGGGAGAAGGACACGTCATAGGCCTTCATGATTTCGCAGATGTCCTCGAAATGGGTGTAGAGGAAGTTCTCCTCGTGGTGCGCCAGGCACCATTTGGCCATAATCGAACCACCGCGCGAGACGATACCGGTCATACGTTTGGCCGTCATCGGCACATAGGCCAGACGGACGCCGGCATGAATGGTGAAATAGTCCACGCCCTGCTCAGCCTGTTCGATCAGGGTGTCCCTGAAGATCTCCCAGGTCAGGTCCTCGGCAATACCACCGACCTTTTCCAGTGCCTGATAGATAGGCACGGTGCCGATGGGCACCGGCGAGTTGCGCAGTATCCATTCGCGGGTTTCGTGAATGTTCTTGCCGGTGGACAGATCCATAATGGTGTCCGAGCCCCAGCGAATACCCCAGACCATCTTTTCCACTTCCTCGGTAATGCTGGAGGTGACCGCGGAGTTACCCAGATTGCCGTTGATTTTCACCAGGAAGTTACGGCCGATAATCATCGGCTCCAGTTCCGGATGGTTGATATTGGCCGGAATAATGGCGCGGCCGCTGGCGACTTCCTCGCGCACGAATTCGGGCGTGATTTCATCGGGCAGCTTCGCGCCGAAGGCCTGGCCGGCGTGCTGCACCAGTACCTTGGCGTAGGCCGGATCCTGGCGCAGCTGCTGCAGCTTCAGGCTCTCGCGGATGGCAACATACTCCATTTCCGGGGTAATAATGCCCTGACGCGCGTAATGCATCTGGCTGACGTTCCTGCCGGCCAGGGCGCGGCGCGGCTTGCGCAGGTGTTCAAAACGCAGGTGCGCCAGGGAGGGATCATTATGGCGCTGCTGGCCGAAATCCGAACTGGGCCCGTCCAGCTCCTCGGTATCGCCACGTTCAAGTATCCAGTTACCGCGCACGTCGGCCAGGCCCTTGAGCAGATTGATCTGCACGGATGGGTCGGTATAGGGGCCAGAGGTATCATAGACCGGGATCGGCGGGTTCGGCTCCGCGCCAAAGCTGGAGGCGGTGTCTTCGAGATGGATTTCCCGCATGGGTACCCGGATATCAGGACGAGAGCCTTCGACATAGATTTTTTTCGAGCCGTCGAGCGGCGCCGTGGACTCGGATGACAGTTGCGCGGCGCGGTCGAGGAATTCTTGCGGGATGGCACTCATGGACTTAACTCTCTGGATATTGGGTTGGCCAAAAACACATAATAACAAAAACGGGTTTTAAGTTGTAAGTTATAAGCTGCCCGTTTTTTCCATGCTTTGCGAATGGTTATTGTTTCATTAACGACAAACTTAAAGCCTGTAACCTGCACTTATAACCAGGGCCTATTGATTTAGTGTTAACAGGCCCTGGTTATAAGTGTAAGTTAAAGGCTTTAAGTTTGTCGTTAATGAAACAATAACCATTCACAAAGCATGGGAAAAACGGGCGACTTAACTTATAACTTACAACTTAAAACCCGTTTTTGTTATTATGTG
>DRLE01000237.1 GCA_011051475.1 Gammaproteobacteria bacterium | reverse complement strand
GCATCAGCGTCATGGACGCGCTCAAGGCCAGCACCATCAATGCGGCTTATCAGCTGAAAGAGGAAAAAATCAAGGGCAGTATCGAACCCGGCAAACTGGCCGATTTCGTGGTGCTGTCCGACAACCCGCTGAACATCGATCCGATGAAGCTCAAGGACATCAAGGTGCTGGAAACCATCAAGGAAGGCCAGACGGTTTACAAACATCCGTAGACTAAAGCATTACCAGCAGGCGCAAACAACATAACAGGAGCCAGATATGAGCCAATACAGCAAACATTTCTACAGCGCAGTACTGGGTGCCCTGATGTTTATCTCGGGCGCTGCCCTGGCCAATGTCGAGAATGTCGCCATCTATGCCAATGGCCATATCATCACCATGAACCCGAAGCAGCCCAGAGCTTCTGCCATGGCTGTACGAAATGGCCGTATTCTGGCAGTGGGCGATCTGGCGGCGGTAAAAAAAGCCGCGGGCAAGGATTACGAGTACTACGATCTGCAGGGTCACACGGTCACCCCTGGATTTATCGAAAGCCATGACCACATGATATTGCATGGCGGCATCCTGACCCTGCCGGATATCACACCGTTCAGATACCCGAAACTGAAAGACGCACTTGCGGCGCTGAGTAAGATACGCCCCGGCAACGATGGCTGGATCAAGGCCTTCGCCATCGACCCCACGCTCTACGTAGAGAAGCGCGGTCCGACCCTGCAGGAACTGGATGCCATGTTTCCCAATACGCCTGTCATCGTCTGGCACATGAGCGGGCATGGCGCCTATGTCAACAGCAAGGCGCTGGAGAAAGCCGGCATCAGCAAGGACACGCGCGATCCGAAAGGAGGCAGTTTTGAAAAGGACGAGAACGGCAATTTCACCGGCTATCTCAAGGGCATGCCCGCCTGGATGCAGGTATCCCCCTTACCCGCTTCCACC
The DNA here is from genome assembly GCA_011051475.1 of Gammaproteobacteria bacterium. Classification (GTDB taxonomy): domain Bacteria; phylum Pseudomonadota; class Gammaproteobacteria; order SZUA-229; family SZUA-229. The sequence goes on along the minus strand of DRLE01000237.1, from coordinate 6,256 downwards.
GTCGATATCATTCGCCAGTCCGGCGAATACCGCGCCGCCCGCGGTTTCACCACAGTCACCGAGCTGGCTTTCATGAACGCCAATATGCTCAAACTCGCCGAGGAAGCCAGCAGTGAACCGGACTTCCCGGTACGCCTTCTTGGCGGCCTGTTCGTTACCATGCCCGGTTTCGCGGAAGTCGCCGGACAGGCGCATAACTATGAAACCAGCCTGTTCAAGGTTAAATATGTGAAGACCTGGACCGACGGCTCCACCCAGGGCGGCACCGGTTATTTCACCCAACCCTACTACAAGCTCGAAGCCGATACCCGCAAGGGCGCGCGCGGTACGCAGGAAGATTTCAACCGGCAGGTCACGAAAATGCTGAATCTGGGCTTTACCCCGGCCATACACGCCAATGGCGACGCTGCCATGGACCTGGCGCTGAACGCTATCGACTACGCGCGCAAGAAGACCGGCAACAAGACGATTCGCCCGCACCTGATCCACTGCCAGTATGTGCGTGAAGACCAGTTCGACCGCATCGAAAAGATGGGTAATATTGGCATGACCTTCTTTACCGACCATGTCTATTACTGGGGCGATATGCACCGCGACCTGCTGATCGGCCCGCAGCGCGCAGCACATATCTCCGATATCCGCAGCGCCATCGAACATGGTATTCCCTACGCCATCCACAATGACCCGCCGGTCACACCGCCAGAGCCCTTGCACTCCATGTGGGTAGCAGTCAACCGCAAAACTTCTTCGGGCAAGGATCTGGGACACGACCTCCGTATCACGCCGGAACAGGCCCTGCATGCCTATACCGTCGGTGCCGCCGAAGTGCTGGGCATCGAAAAGGACGCAGGCTCGCTTGAACCGGGCAAGTATGCAGACTTCGTCATACTCAGTGAAAACCCGCTAACCCACGATCCGGCCAGGCTGGACAAAATCCGCGTACTTGGCACCGTGATGGGCGGCAAGCTTACCTACCTGTCGCCAGATGCCAGCAATACCTATGATCACTACAGTCCGCCATCGAGTAAACACTAAGAAGGCTCACACTTCGCGCGATTCGCGACCTTTGCGGCAAAAAAGACTTTATGCCAGAATCGAATCCCCGCGAATTCAACCAGTCCGAGAGGCAAACCCATGGCATGGCTATACCTGATTCTTGCAGGCCTGTTTGAAATCGGCTGGCCGGTGGGCCTGAAAATGGCGCAGGAGGAGCAGTCACGCTGGCTGGGCATCGGGGTGGCGGTCGGCTTTATGGCTGTCAGCGGCGCCCTGCTCTGGCTGGCGCAGAAACAGATTCCCATGGGAACGGCCTATGCGGTGTGGACCGGTCTGGGCGCCGCCGGCACCTTTGCCGTCGGCGTCTATTTCTATGGCGACCCGACCAGCCTCGGTCGCTATCTGGGGGTGTTGTTGATTATTACCGGGGTGGTGGTGCTCAAGTTATCGAGCTAAGTTTATTTGCCGCGAAAGGCACGAAAAGAGCATAAGCAGTTTAGTAGGCCGGCATAAGCGATAGCGTTGCCGGCAAATCAGTGAAACGCCAGCAACGCTATCGCTTATGCTGGCCTACTTAATTCGTAATGGCATGAACGATAACGCTTTATGCTTTTTTCGCGCCTTTCGCGTCCTTCGCGGCAAAAAATAATTGAAGCATGACCTGAACAGGAACAAAATAACGCAGACTTCGCCCAGAAGATCAGCCAACAGGAAAACTCATGAGCCCGACAGACATGACCGGCTACGCTGCCGGTATTTTTTTGATGTGGAGCTTTCTGCCACAACTGATAAAAACCATCAGAACCCGCCGGGCAGAAGATATTTCCATCGGCATGCTCAGTATTACCCTGATCTCCGCCCTGCTCTATGAGATCTACGCCGGCCTGCTGGGGCTGACGCCGGTGATTATCATGAACGGCATCTTTGCCCTTACCGTGCTGTTGCAGTTGATTATTACGGTTATGCTGCACCGACAGGTCAAGAGGCGGCGTTTTTCCGCAAATGAACGCGAATAAACGCAAATTTTTTCCGTAGATGGCCGTGCCCGCGCTTACGGCTTTAGTGCATCCATGCACGTTAACACAGATGAACAAGGATATTTGAGCGTTGAATTACGCATGACGAAAAGCGAATAACGAGCAACGATATCTCTCAAGATTGCTTCGCTATGCTCGCAATGACATAAGTCATTTATGTTTTTAGTTTTTATTTGCGTTTATTCGCGTTCATTTGCGGAAAAGAAACGCCCGGGGCGCAGTGACACACAAGCCTGGATTGCCGCGTCGCTGTCGCTCCTCGCAATAACATAAACGATAACGCTTTATGTTTTTTCGCGCCTTTCGCGTCCTTCGCGGCAAAAAATGCTTTTACGCTTTCAAGCCCTTATACGTCACCGCATAATAAACCACCGGTATCACCACCAGCGTCAGCACAGTCGATACCAGCAGGCCGAAGATCAGGGAGATGGCCAGGCCGCCGAAGATGGGATCGTCGATAATAAAGAAGCCCCCGATCATGGCAGCAATGCCGGTAAGCACGATGGGCTTGGCGCGCACCGCGGCGGAGTTGATCACGGCTTTTTCAAAGTTCATGCCCTCGTCCACCTGTTGCCGGATAAAGTCCACCAGCAGAATGGAGTTGCGCACGATAATACCGGCCAGCGCGATCATGCCGATCATGGAGGTGGCGGTAAACTGCGCGCCCAGCAGGGCGTGGCCGGGCATAATGCCGATAATGGTCAACGGAATCGGCGCCATAATCACCAGCGGCACCTTGTAGGAATGGAACTGCGCCACCACCAGCAGGTAGATCACCAGCAGGCCGACGGCATAGGCCAGACCCATGTCGCGGAAGGTTTCGTAGGTCACCTGCCATTCGCCGTCCCATTTCACGCTGTATTCATAAGGGTTGTCCGGCTGCTGAATAAACCATTGTTTCAGGCTGCCTTCCTCCTCGCCGCGATCCTCGAGCGCGAACACCATATCAAACATACCGTATAGCGGACTGTCGAGCTTGCCGGCAATATCACCGGTGACATACACCACCGGCAGCAGGTCCTTGTGATAGATATTGTTTTCACGCACACCTTCCCTGATCGTCACCAGCTCGCTCAGCGGCACCAGGGTGCCGCTGACAGAGCGTACCTGCAGGGCCAGCACCTGTTCGACATCGGCCTTGTCCTCATCCATATACTCGACGCGTACCGGCACGGCATATTTCAGATTGCGCCCGTGCAGATAGGTGACATCGCTGCCATTGAACACCGTGGTCAGGGCCTCGGCAATGGCCTGCTGTGATACGCCCAGGCGCGAGGCGCGCTGGCGATCGACCTCGATGGTCAGCTTTTCTGCCGGGTATTCCACACTGTCGTCAACATCGACCACATCCGGTGTATTTTCAAACAGTTTACGCAGTTTTTTCGCCTCCTGAATCTGGCCTTCATAATCCAGGCCGTAGACCTCGGCAACGATGGGCGACATTACCGGCGGACCCGGCGGCACCTCGACGATCTTGGCATTGCCGTCATACTGACGGGCAATGGCCTGCAGGGGTTCGCGTACCGACAGGGCGATTTCGTGGCTCTTGCGATCACGCAGGTGCTTGTCGATCAGATTGACCTGGATGTCGCCCATATTGGCCGCCTCGCGCAGATAGTACTGGCGCACCAGACCGTTAAAGCTGATGGGCGCGGCGGTGCCGGCATAGATTTCATAGTTGGTGACTTCATCCAGCGTACCCAGGTAGGCACCCATTTCGTGCAGCACCCGGCTGGTCTGTTCCAGCGATGTCCCTTCGGGCATATCCAGTACAACCTGAAACTCAGACTTGTTATCCGAGGGCAGCATTTTCAGCACCACCACCTTGCTTACCGCAAGAGAGATCGCGGCGGCAATCAACAACAGGATACCGGCGAGCAGCAGCCAGCGGTTGCGATTGCCCTTGTCGCCGCCGAGGAACGGCCGCATGATTTTTCCGAAGAATCGATTCAGGCGCGTTTCCTGCTGAACCTCGGCGTCATGCTCGGCATGACCGTGATGGACCTTGGCCAGCATGACATTGGTCAGCCAGGGCGTAAAGACAAAGGCCACCGCCAGCGAGGCCAGCATGCCCATGCTGGCATTGATCGGGATCGGGCTCATATAAGGGCCCATCAGGCCGGAGACGAATGCCATGGGCAGCAGCGCGGCAATCACCGTAAAGGTGGCGAGAATGGTCGGCCCACCGACCTCGTCAACGGCCACAGGTATCAGCTCGGTGAGTTTCTTTTTGCCCAGATTCATGTGGCGGTGAATATTCTCCACCACGACAATGGCATCATCCACCAGAATACCGATGGAGAAGATCAGGGCGAACAGCGATACGCGGTTGAGGGTAAAACCATAGGCCCAGGAGGCAAACAGGGTAATCAGCAGGGTCACCGCCACGGCGGCGCCAACGATAATACCCTCGCGCCAGCCCAGCGCCCACATCACCAGCAGGATCACCGCGATGGTTTCGATAATCAGTTTGTGAATCAGTTTTTCCGACTTGTCCTGCGCGGTCACGCCGTAATTGCGGGTAACGGTTACCTCGACATCATCGGGAATAAAGGTGCCCTTGAGCTCGGTAATGCGCTGGATTACCTGGTTGGCGATATCCACGGCATTGGTGCCCGGCTTCTTGGCGATGGCGATGGTTACCGCCGGTTGCGGATTATTGATCAGGCTGGCATCCTGTTCGCCACCCGTTTTTGCGGCCGCCTTGCCGGCGGCAATGGTGACATACTGTGTTGGCGTGTCCACGTCATACTCGATACTGGCCACGTCCTGCAGGTAAACCGGCTTGCCGTCGAAAACGCCTACCACCAGTTCGGCGATCTCTTCGGGCGAAGTCAAAAAGGTGCCAGCCTGCAGCTCGATCTCGCGGTTATCGGCCGTTACTTTCAGACCGGTGCGCGCGGTATTGGCGGCGCGCAAGGCCCTGCCCAGCTCGCCGATATCGATGTTATAACCGGCCAGGGCCTGCGGGTCGAGTACCACGTGCAGCACCCGTTTCGGGCTGCCGATGGTGTAGATATCACGGGTGCCGGCAATACGCTTGAGCTCGGTTTCCAGGCCGTGGGCCACGCGGCTGAGCTCAAAGGCGCCGGTGCTGGCGTTTTTCGACCACAGGGTCAGGGCGATAATCGGTACATCATCGATGCCCTTGGGCTTGATAATGGGCTTGCCGACACCGAGATTGGCCGGCAGCCAGTCCTGGTTGGAATACAACTTGTTATACAGGCGCACGATGGCATCGGTACGGTTTTCGCCCACCAGAAACTGCACGGTAAGCACCGCCATGCCCGGCGTCGAGGTGGAATAGACGTGCTCGATACCGCTGATCTCGGAGATGACCTGCTCGGCCGGAGTCGCCACCAGGCTTTCCACTTCCGAGGCGGTAGCACCGGGAAACGGGATAAAGACATTGGCAAAGGTGACATTGATCTGCGGGTCTTCCTCGCGCGGCGTAATCATGACCGCGAAAAGTCCCAGCAGCACACCTACCAGCGCCAGCAGGGGCGTTATCTGCGTCGTCAGAAAATGCCGGGCGGTATTACCCGATATACCCAGTTTGTCTTCGCCTTCCCTGCTCATTATTCCTCACCCTCCGTGGCGGACTGCATCTGGCGCTGGCGCATAATGGCGATACCGGCGGCAATCGGATCCAGCGCGACTTTTTCACCCTCGCTCAGGCCCGACAGCACCACCTGCTCGTCACCACGCACACTGCCGACGCGCACATGGCGAAAATGAATCTCACCGTCATCCGTGACCACATATACCGCGGTCAGCTCGGAGCGGTGCACCACGCTCTGTACCGGTACGGTCAGCAACCGGCGTTCACCGGTAACCAGCGAAACCTTGACGAACATGCCGGGAAACAGGCCCTTGATGCCCTCGGGCAGATCAAGGCGAACCTTGAAGGTATTGGAGGCGCGGTCGGCAATCGGGAACACGGTGATATGTTCGACCTTTACCGGCTGCTCGACGCCATTGTCATCCTCGACATAAACATAGGCCTCGCCGTATTCACGGATCTTGCGGATCAAACTCTGCGGCACATCAACATTGACCCGAAGCTTGTCCAGGGAAACACCGGTCATCAGCGGCGTGCCCGTCTGTACGGTCTCGCCGACCTCGACATGACGCTTGGTAACGATACCGCTGTAGGGCGCGGTAACGCGGGTATAGGACAGCTGTTCCTGCGCTTCTTCCAGACTGGCGCGGGCGGATTCAAG
>DRLE01000236.1 GCA_011051475.1 Gammaproteobacteria bacterium | reverse complement strand
CCCACAAATAAACAAAAACACAACAAGCTTTTCTCTGCGCCTCTGCGGTTCAGCTTTTACGCTTTATCAGCCCCATCATGCATCTCGGCCGCCTGCAGGGTATTGCGCAGCAGCATGGCCACGGTCATCGGGCCGACGCCGCCGGGTACCGGGGTAATCCAGGCGGCGCGTTTGCTGGCTTCTTCGAAATCGACATCGCCGGTCAGTTTGCCGTCCGGCAGGCGATTGATGCCGACATCGATCACCGTGGCGCCGGGCTTGACCCATTCGCCCTTGACGATGCCCGGTTTGCCCACGGCCACCACCAGAATATCGGCATCACCGACAAACCGGGCCAGGTCTTTGGTAAAGCGGTGGGTAACGGTGACGGTGGCCCCGGCCAGCAGCAGTTCCAGATTCATCGGCCTGCCGACAATATTCGAGGCGCCAACCACAACCGCGTGACGGCCCTTGAAGGTTTCGCCGATGGTTTTCAGCATATGAATCACGCCGTGCGGTGTACAGGGTCGCAGGGCGGGCATGCGTTGTGCCAGGCGCCCGATATTATAGGGGTGAAAGCCGTCTACATCCTTGTCCGGGTGAATGGCTTCGAGCACCAGGGTGCTGTCGATATGCTCGGGCAGGGGCAGTTGCACCAGAATGCCGTCGATTTCGGTGTCCTTGTTAAGCTTTTCAATCAGGTCTAACAGCTCCTGCTGTGACGTGTTTTCGTCCAGGTCGAAGGACTTCGAAACAAGGCCGGCCTGGTCGCAGGCTTCGCGTTTCTTGCGCACATAGACCTGGGATGCCGGATTGGCGCCAACCAGGATAACCGCCAGCCCCGGCGCGCGCTGGCCGTTTTTTACGCGCTGTTCGATTGCCAGGCGTACCTTTTCCCTGACATCCCCGGCAATTGCCTTGCCATCAATAATTTTTGCCGACATAAGTGTTTCGTCTGTAAGAAAAAAGCCGATTTTCGCATGTGCAGGCAAGCGCCGACAAGCGACAAATCTTCCTTGACCCGCGACCACGCACAGCGTAATATTCCCCGCCTTCCTGATTCGCGCCATATTGGTACCTGGGTGCGGACGGGGAGTGAAATAATCGGGGTATAGCGCAGTCTGGTAGCGCGCCTGCTTTGGGAGCAGGATGTCGGGAGTTCGAATCTCTCTACCCCGACCAGACAATGTAAATGTTTCAACGGATGTGAACTGATTGGTCCTGCCCGCAGGATGTAAAGGATTGGAATTTCTGCGCCTGTAGCTCACTCGGATAGAGCATCGGCCTTCTAAGCCGAGGGTAGCAGGTTCGAATCCTGCCAGGCGTGCCAAATTCAGCTGCCAGATACATCGGCAAACAGATTTATGGTGGACGTAGCTCAGTTGGTAGAGTCCCGGATTGTGATTCCGGTTGTCGTGGGTTCGAGCCCCATCGTCCACCCCATATTAAACACCCTGGCGAGGGTGTGATAATTTGGGCCTTTAGCTCAGCTGGTAGAGCAGGAGACTCTTAATCTCTTGGTCCGGGGTTCGAGTCCCCGAGGGCCCACCATATTCTTTAAGTACTCTGGTTTTGCGCATCAAGGCGGTTATCACCGCCTTTTTTTATGGTAAAATCAGCGTCTTAACCGGAAGCAACAGGCGAAAGTGGCGGAATTGGTAGACGCGCTGGATTTAGGTTCCAGTGTCTTACGACGTGAGAGTTCGAGTCTCTCCTTTCGCACCATTTTTCAACATTATTTTTCAACAATTCAGGGCTAACAGAGAGAGTAGCCGACAGTCCGAGGTGATTATGCAAGTTTCAGTGGAAGCGGGTGAAGGTTTAGAGCGCAAATTAACGGTACAGGTGCCCGCAGAAACCGTTGAGCAGGAAGTCAATAACCGCTTGAATTCCATGAAGAACTCCGTGCGTGTGGACGGTTTCCGTCCGGGCAAGGTGCCGTTGAAGGTGCTCAAGCAGAAATACTCACAGGCGGTTCTACAGGAAGTGGCTGGCGACCTGATGCAAAGTACCTTCCGCGACGCCCTGGCCCAGGAAAACCTGCGCCCGGCCGGCGATCCGCGTATTGAAGCCGAGCCGGCCGTGCTGGGTGAAGCCATGCAGTACACCGCAATATTCGAGGTTTATCCTGAAGTCGCTGTTGCTTCCCTTTCGGATATGGCCATTGAAAAAACCAGCGCCGAAGTTGCCGACAGCGATGTCGATAATATGATCGAGGTATTGCGCAAGCAGAAAATGGACTGGCAGGAAGTCGAGCGCGAAGCGACTGACGGTGACCGCGTCACCATTGATTTTGTCGGCAGCATTGATGGCGAGGAATTCGATGGCGGCAGTGGCAAGGATATGCCGGTTGAACTGGGTTCCGGTCAGATGATAGATGGCTTTGAAGAAGCCCTGAAGGGCCTGAAAGCCGGTGATGAGAAGACCTTCCCGGTCACCTTCCCGGAAGATTATGCGGCCAAGGATCTCGCCGGCAAGGCCGCCGAGTTTGCTGTTACCGTGAAAAAGGTCGAAGAGCCGAAGCTGCCCGAGATCGATGAGGAATTCGCCAAAGCCTTCGGAGTCGAAAGTGGTGATGTCGAGCAACTGAAAAAGGAAATCCGTGACAATATGGAGCGTGAGCTGAACAAACGCCTGCGCGTCCTTCTCAAGGAAAACGTTATGGATGCGCTGCTTGCAGCCAACCCGGTTGATGTGCCGTCTGCGATCGTACGCGAGGAAGCCGAAAACCTGAAAAAACAGATGGAAGCGCAGGGGCAGGGCAGCGGCCTGGATGTCGAGCTGTTTATGGACGAGGCGAAGCGTCGCGTGCAGCTGGGCATGCTGCTGGCGGAAGTGGCCAAGATGGCCTCACTGAATATCGATGCGGATGCCATCAAGGAACGCATCGAAGAAATGTCCAAGGATTATGACGATCCGGAAGAATTCGTACGTTATTACATGAGCAATCAGGAACTGCTGGGCGGCGTACAGACACTGGTCATGGAAGATAAAGTGGTTGACTGGATTGCAGAACAGGCTAAAGTCAGTGAATCAAACAAGACGTTTGACGAAGTGATGAACCCTGAAGCGGCTAAATAAGCCTTAACACAACAACGGCACAGATGATGATTGATAACAATAATAACGGTGCACTGAACACACAGAACCTGGGCCTGGTCCCGATGGTGGTCGAGCAGACTTCCCGCGGCGAGCGTTCCTATGATATTTATTCACGCCTGCTGAAAGAGCGTGTCATCTTTATCGTCGGTCCGATCGAGGACCATATGGCCAATCTGGTGGTTGCGCAGTTACTGTTTCTGGAGTCTGAAAACCCGGACAAGGATATATCGGTGTATATCAATTCTCCTGGCGGCTCGGTAACCGCCGGACTGGCCATCTACGATACCATGCAGTTTATCAAGCCGCATATCAGCACGCTGTGTGTCGGCCAGGCGGCCAGTATGGGCGCGGTTCTGCTGGCAGCGGGTGAGAAGGGCAAGCGCTATGCCCTGCCGCATTCCCGGGTCATGATTCATCAGCCACTGGGCGGTTTCCAGGGGCAGGCCAGTGATATCGATATTCATGCCAGGGAAATCCTGAAAATCCGTGAGCAGCTGAACAAGCTGCTGGCAGGGCATACCGGCCAGAGTATCGAAACCATCGACAAGGACACCGAGCGTGACAATTTCATGGACGCCGAGATGGCAAAGGAATACGGCCTGATAGACGAGGTGCTTGATACGCGTGGTACGGCCGGCAGCCTGACGGGCGATTAGCTCGCTCACTGACAGAAAACGGGGCTTTTGCCCCGTTTTTGCTATATGGCCTCTGGGCGGGATTTTTTGCGCAAAAAAGCCATTTTTTCGCTTTTTATCGGAATCTTGCGCAAAATTGCTTTATGAATTTTATCTATGCGCTATGGTCTATTAAAGGAAACAGGCAGGCTGACCGATTATTCTGAATAATGCCTGTTAATCACTTGAAAGAAGACACACAAATTGGCAAGGTATTACCTGCAACAATTGCGGTAAGATGTTGCTAATTGTGTTAAGAGATGAGTTATGAACGACGACAAAACCAGTAACGGAAACGATACAGAAAAGCTGCTGTACTGTTCCTTCTGCGGCAAAAGCCAGCATGAAGTCAAAAAGCTGATAGCCGGCCCCTCCGTCTATGTTTGCGACGAATGTGTTGAGCTTTGCAATGATATTATTCTTGAAGAGCTGGAAGACGAAACCAGCTCTGCTATCAAGAAGTTACCAACTCCGCGCGAAATCAACGCCATCCTTGATGATTACGTTATCGGTCAGGCGCGTGCCAAGAAAATTCTTTCTGTTGCCGTTTATAACCACTATAAGCGACTGGAAGTTAAGCATAAAAAAGACGAAGTCGAGCTGTCGAAGAGCAATATCCTGATGATCGGCCCCACCGGCTCGGGCAAGACACTGCTGGCCGAAACCCTTGCTCGCCTGCTGGATGTACCTTTTACCATCGCCGATGCCACCACGCTGACCGAGGCCGGTTATGTGGGTGAGGACGTGGAAAACATTATCCAGAAGCTGCTGCAGAAGTGCGACTACGATGTAGAAAAGGCGCAGACCGGCATTGTCTATATTGATGAAATCGACAAGATTTCCCGCAAGTCCGACAACCCCTCGATTACCCGAGACGTCTCCGGCGAAGGCGTACAGCAGGCGCTGCTGAAGCTGATCGAAGGCACCGTGGCTTCCGTGCCGCCGCAGGGTGGGCGCAAGCACCCGCAGCAGGAGTTCCTGCAGGTGGACACCGCCAATATCCTGTTTATCTGTGGCGGTGCTTTTGCCGGCCTTGACAAGGTTATCCGTGACCGCTCCGAAAAAGGCGGCATCGGCTTTGGCGCCGAGGTGAAAACCAAGGATGAGGAAAGCAAGGCGCACGAGCTGATCGACAAGCTGGAGGCCGATGATCTCATCGCCTACGGCCTGATTCCTGAGTTTGTCGGCCGCCTGCCGGTGGTTGCCACCCTGGAAGAACTGGATGAAGACGCCCTGGTCACCATTCTGACCGAGCCGAAGAACGCGCTGACCAAGCAGTATGGCAAGATGATCGAGATGGAAGGCAGTGAACTGGAGCTGCGTGAGGAAGCCCTGCACGCCATTGCCAAGAAGGCCATGGAGCGCAAGACCGGCGCCCGCGGACTGCGCACCATCCTGGAAAATATTCTGCTTGATACCATGTATGAGCTGCCCTCTCTGGAAGGCGTTTCCCGCGTGGTAATCGATGAAGCCGTGGTCGAAGGCAGCAACCAGCCCTATCTGGTGTATGAGGGGGGCGCGGAAGCCGAGCCTCTGCCACAGGAAAAACAGTCATAAGCAACACCTGGCCGCAACCAGTGGGCCAACGTGAAACAGATGTTATGCGGTCCTCTTAACAGAGGGTCGCATAATCATGAAAGATTCTCTCAGCAATAACAGGCGCTTGCCCTGAAAAAGCCTTTTTTTTGGACAGCCTCCCTTGAAATGCTTTGCGTTTGTCTACACATAACTATAACGAATAATATTTAGAGGTAGCCATGGCTAGCACAGAAAACAAAGAGAACAGCGTAATAACCACATCATCGGAAGTACCCGTTTTACCCCTGCGTGATGTCGTGGTATATCCACACATGGTTATCCCCCTGTTTGTTGGTCGTGAAAAATCCATACAGGCGCTTGATGCCGCCATGCAGGATAATAAACAGATTCTTCTGGTCGCGCAGAAAAGCGCGGATATCGATGACCCGAGCATTGACGATGTACACAGCATCGGTACCCTGGCAACTATCCTGCAACTGTTGAAACTGCCTGACGGCACTATCAAGGTGCTGGTTGAGGGCGCGCAGCGTGCGCATATCGAGGGCATGAAACAGAGCGGCGATTTCTATGTTGCCGGTTATACCCTGATGGAAGACGAGCTGTCTGCCGACGAGCAGGAACTGGAAATCCTTTCCCGCTCAACGCTCAGCGTGTTCGACCAGTACGTCAAACTCAACAAGAAGGTTCCTGCCGAGATTCTGACCTCACTGGCCGGCATCGACGATCCGTCGCGCCTGTCCGATACCATTGCCGCGCACATGTCGCTGAAACTTGAGGAAAAACAGAAAATCCTCGAGATTGCCAATGTGCATGATCGTCTTGAATACATTATGAAGCTGATCGACGGCGAGATCGACATGCTGCAGATCGAAAAACGTATCCGCGGCCGCGTCAAGCAGCAGATGGAAAAAAGCCAGCGCGAGTATTACCTGAATGAGCAGATGAAAGCCATTCAGAAAGAGCTGGGTGATATGGAAGACACACCGAATGAAATCGAGGAGCTGGAGCAGCGCATCGAAAAATCCGGCATGAGCAAGGAGGCCCGTAAAAAGGCCGAAGCCGAGCTCAACAAGCTGAAAATGATGTCGCCGATGTCGGCGGAAGCCACCGTCGTGCGCAACTATATCGACTGGCTGGTTGACTGCCCGTGGAAGAAGAAATCCAAGATCAAGCACGACCTTGCACGCGCTGAAAAAGTCCTTAATGATGATCACTACGGTCTGGACAAGGTAAAAGAACGTATTCTTGAATACCTTGCCGTGCAGCAGCGCGTGAAAAAACTCAAGGGGCCGATTCTGTGTCTGGTGGGACCACCGGGTGTGGGCAAGACCTCGCTGGGTCGTTCCATTGCCAGGGCCACCGGACGTAAATATACCCGTATGGCACTGGGTGGCGTACGTGATGAGTCCGAAATCCGCGGTCACCGTCGCACCTATATCGGTTCACTGCCGGGCAAGATTATCCAGAATCTGTGCAAGGTTGGCACCCGCAACCCGCTGTTCCTGCTCGATGAAATCGACAAGATGGCGGCTGATTTTCGCGGTGACCCGGCTTCAGCCCTGCTGGAGGTGCTTGATCCCGAACAGAACCATACCTTCTCGGACCACTATCTTGAAGTCGATTTCGACCTCTCGGATGTCATGTTCGTGGCTACGGCCAACAGCATGAATATTCCGGGTCCGTTGCTTGACCGCATGGAAGTGATTCGCATTCCGGGTTACACCGAAGATGAGAAGGTCGAGATTGCGAAAAACTACCTGCTGCCCAAGCAGAAGAAAAGCAATGGCCTTAAAGAGGATGAGTTGCATGTCAGTGATGCCGCCCTGCGCGATATCGTTCGCTACTACACCCGCGAAGCAGGTGTGCGCAGCATCGAGCGTGAAATTGCCAAGATCTGCCGCAAGGTGGTGAAAGATGTCGTTCTGAGCAAGAAGGATGCGCCGGCGGTAACCAAGGTAACGCCGAAGAACCTGGAGAAATATCTGGGTGGGCGCCGCTTCCGCTACGGTGTGGCTGAAGATAATGACCAGATCGGACAGGTTAACGGCCTGGCCTGGACGGAAGTCGGCGGCGAACTGCTGACCATCGAATCGGCTGTGATGCCGGGCAAGGGCAAACTGTCCTATACCGGTCAGCTCGGTGATGTCATGCAGGAATCCATACAGGCGGCTATGACGGTTATCCGCAGCCGTGCGGCAGCGCTTGGACTGCCACCGGATTTCCAGGAAAAAATCGATATCCATGTGCATGTGCCTGAAGGCGCAACGCCCAAGGACGGTCCCAGTGCCGGTGTCGGCATGTGTACCGCACTGGCATCCTCACTGACGAAGAAGCCGGTCAATGCCAATGTGGCCATGACCGGAGAAATTACCCTTCGTGGTGAAGTCCTGCCGATCGGCGGCCTGAAGGAAAAACTGCTGGCGGCACATCGTGCAGGAATTAAAACGGTTCTTATTCCCAAGGAGAATGAAAAAGACCTGGTGGAAATTCCCAAGAACATTTTAAACAAACTGGAAGTGAAACCGGTGCGCTGGATCGACGAAGTACTGGAACTGGCGCTGACGGAAATGCCAGAGCCGCTGGAGGACGCGGAAGGTGGTGAAGCGCCACCGGTCGCGAAGAAGTCCTCTGCCAAGGGCAAGAAGTCCGAGCGCACCTTACGGCATTAATGATGGCAGGTGTTAAAACAGCTGAATATTAATTTGAATTTTATAATTTAATAACATAACTGTAATCACAAAGACGGCCTCGCAATGGTTTGCGAGGCCGTTTTTTGTGCCTGATAGTCAAAAAAGCTTGAAATAGCAGCGTTATTGGCGATTTCTGATTGACACGCCCCTTAACTCACTGTATAAATCCCGCTTAGAAAAATATTGGGCTTTGCCGGACGTTGCGCAGTTGCCGGTGGATTTTCAATCGTTAAAAACCAGAATAAAAAAATCTTTCAGTTATCTTTTTTAACACACCTACTCATAGGAAAAATCAATGAATAAAACAGAACTTACTGATGCTGTTGCAGAGTCAACAGGCTTAACCAAGGCTGACGCTGCACGTGCTGTTGACGCTGTGCTTGGAACAATTACCGATACACTGGCCAAAGGTGAGCAGGTCGGCGTTGTAGGCTTTGGTACCTTCCTGGTACGTGAAAGAGCTGCTCGCACGGGTCGTAACCCGCAGACCGGTGCAGAAATCCAGATTGCTGCTGCAAAAGTTCCTGCATTTAAGCCTGGTAAAGCGTTAAAAGATGCAGTAAACTAGCGCGCCTTCAGCAGGGGTGCTTAGCTCAGCTGGTAGAGCGTCGCCCTTACAAGGCGAATGTCGGGGGTTCGACTCCCTCAGCACCCACCAAGTTCGGACCGGTAGTTCAGCTGGTTAGAATGCCGGCCTGTCACGCCGGAGGTCGCGGGTTCGAATCCCGTCCGGTCCGCCATACAAGCAATGCCGCAACAGAGAAATCTGCTGCGGCATTTCTTTTTTCTGTGGCCAGAAAATATTTCCCTCATATGGCATACGAGGGTGATAAATTCATAAATTATTCCGTGAAAAGCCATACAGGGAGGCGCTTTTCGGTATAATCCGCTCTTTACTTTTTCAAAATCTTACAAGCAGACAGACATATGTTACAGGCTATTAATGATCGTATTAAAGGTTGGCTGGGAATCGCTATTGTTATTCTGATTGGTCTTCCCTTTGCTCTCTGGGGAATACAGTCCTATCTTGATGACAGCGGCCCGAAATACGCGGCCAAGGTAAATGATATTGAAATCTCAGCAGCCGAACTTGATCGTACTGTATCCCGCCAGCGCCAGCAGTTACTGAAACAGTATGGCGGCAAACTGCCTTTTGATGAAAAGTTTCTGCGCAAACAGGTGCTGGATCAGCTGATCAACCAGCGACTGCTTGAAGATTACAGCTATACCAGCGGTTACCGTGTTTCCGACCTGATGCTTTCCGAGCGCATCAAGCAGCAGTTTTCGGTTGATGGCGTCTTCGATCGCAAACGTTTTGAAATGATCATCAACTCGAACGGCATGAGTGTACCCATGTACGAAATGGCATTGCGCAGTGAAATGCAGCTGCAGCAGATGCGCGGTGCCATAGCCGGTTCAGCATTTGCCACCAGGGGTGATGTACAACGTCTTGCCATGCTGGATCAGCAGACACGCGATATCAGTGTGCTGACCTTTAACCTTGAGCACTACTCAACGGCGGCGAAGCCGACAGCAGAAGAGATTAAAGCCTACTACGATGAAAACCGTGATCGCTTTATGGTGCCGGAAAAAGTCAGGGTCGACTATGTTGAAATCAGTTCCGACAATCTGGCTTCAGACATACAGATCGATGAGGCGCAGATCAGTAAGATGTACGATGACTACGTGAAAAGCGTGAGTCGTCGTGAAGAACGCAAGGCTCGTCATATCCTGGTCAATGCCGGTGAAGACAAGGCAGCTGCAAGGACAAAAATCGAGGCACTGCAGAAACAGCTTGAGCAGGGCGCCGATTTTGCCGAGCTGGCAAAGAAAAACTCGGATGATACCGGTTCGGCAGCAAATGGCGGTGAGCTTGGCTGGATTGCACTGGGTGAAATGGTCAAGCCATTCGAGACAACCCTGTTTGACATGGAGAAGGGCAAGGTCAGTGATATCGTTGAAACCCAGTTTGGCTATCATCTGATTCTGCTCGAAGATATACGCAAGGAAAAACCGGCGCCGCTTGAAGTCAAACGTTATGAGTTTGAAGATGAGCTGAAGACCGACGCGGTTTCATCCATGTTCTATGACCAGTCAGAACGCCTGGCCACACTGGCCTATGAAAACCCGGACAGCCTCGATATCGTGGCCGAGGACATGGGGCTTAAGGTCGAGACCACGGACTTCTTTTCGCGCAACCGGGGTGAAGGTATTGCCGCTGATGACAAGCTCAGAAACACGGCATTTTCCCCACTGGTACTGGAAGAGGGCAGTAATAGCGACATTATCGAGATCAGCCCTAAACAGGTAGTGGTTATCCGCCTGCGCGAGCATGTGCCGGCCAGCCCGATACCGCTGGAGCAGGTGCGGTCTAAAATTGAAAATATCCTGAAAGCGCAGAACGGCCACAAACAGACACTTGATGCTGCACTGGCGGTTAAACAGCGCCTGGCCAACGGCGAATCTGTGGCAAAGGTTATGGAGAACATTGAAGGCGTCAGGCTGGATACCGTGAACGGCCTGGGACGAAACGACAGCAGCAAGGTCGCCGATCCCGCGATTCTCAGGGCGGCCTTTGAAATTAACCCCGCAGCCGATGGTGTCAAGGTGACCGAAGTCGACCTGATGACAGGCGATGTTGCTCTTGTGGTAGTGGACAAGGTTAATCTGCCGGAAACCGTGGCCGAAGATGTGCGTAACCGTATCAAATCGGAAGTGGCCAGTGAACAGGCGGTTGCTGAAATCACCAGCAGTGTTCAGTACATCAAGGACATTGCGGATATCGAGAAAAACAAACGCCTGCTTGAGCAGGAGTAGGCAGCTTGTCAGTGAAAGACAGTTTGTCTTTGCCCGGGCTTTCAGCCTGATGAACCGGTGAGCTGTATTTATCGCTATGCGTAAACTGGCTCTTCACTGGCAAATTCTGATCGCGCTGGCGCTGGCGGTGCTGACCGGCCTGGTATTTGATGAAACATTTACCCTGTTTGGTGTTTCGCTGCTGGCCGTGCTTTCCTTTATCGGCACGCTGTTTCTCAATGCGCTCAAGATGCTGATTGTACCGCTGGTGATGGCATCGATTATCAGCGGCATGATGAGCCTCAGTGGCGATTCACTTGGTCGTCTCGGCAGCAAGACCATTCTTTATTACGCCTCTACCAGTCTGGTTGCTATTCTAATCGGCCTGCTGTTTGTCAACCTGTTCCAGCCGGGTGTGGTAGACGGTGAACCGGCGCATGCCATTATCGGCCATTCCGCCGATACCGAGGGGGTTGTCAGCAAGATTGGTGACAAGGGCGCTGGCGATATCGCCGAGGTCTTCCTGCGCATGGTGCCCGCCAATATTGTCACTGCCGCTGCCAACGGGCAGATGCTGGGGCTTATCTTCTTCAGTCTGCTGTTCGGTTTCTTCGTGTCGAAGCTTCAGGGTGAGGGCGCCAGGGTGCAGAAAAGTTTCTGGCAGGGCCTGCTGGATATCATGATGATGATGACCGACTTCATTATGAAATTCGCCCCGCTGGGTGTTTATGCCCTGGTGGCGAAGGTGGTTATTGTTTCCGGTGCTGAGGCTTTTTCACCACTGGCGGTATTTTTCGCCACGGTGCTGCTGGCGCTGGCAACGCATTTACTGGTGTTCCTGCCACTGGTGCTGCGCTATATTGCCCGTGTATCACCGGCAAAACATTTCCGGGCCATGATGCCGGCACTGTTGACGGCGTTTTCAACCAGTTCCTCTTCGGCAACGCTGCCACTTACCATCGATTGTGTCGAGAAGCGCGCCGGGGTTTCCAACCAGGTTTCGGGTTTTACCCTGCCGCTGGGCGCAACCATCAATATGGATGGCACCGCCCTGTATGAATGTGTAGCCGCCATGTTTATCGCTCAGGCATACGGCCTGTCACTGGATCTGACCACACAGTTCACCATTGTTCTGGTGGCATTGCTGACGTCTATCGGGGTTGCCGGCATACCTTCTGCCAGCCTGGTCGCCATTACCATAATCCTCAGCGCCATCGGCCTGCCGCTGGAAGGTATTGGCCTGATCCTGGTGGTAGACCGGGTACTGGATATGTGCCGCACCTCGGTGAATGTATTCAGTGATTCCTGCTGTGCAGTTACCGTAGCGCGGCTTGAAGGTGAGAAAACAATGCTGGTAACAGATAAAGCGTAAAACGTTTTTGCCGCAAAGGACGCAAAATACGCAAATGAAAACGCGAAGTTTCTTTTTGCTTTTTTCGCGAAATTTGCGTCCTTTGCGGCTAAAAGTGGCAGGCCGGAATCAGCGATAGTGTTGCATGTGTGTAAGGCGGAAGGACCTCTGTAATACAACTGTTCACTATTCGTTATTCACTATTCACTGCTTTTAAGTATCCCCCATCAAGCCAGCCGTGTGATAACCCGCATCCACATACAGCACCTCACCGGTAATCCCGCTGGCCAGCGGTGAGCAGAGGAAGGCCGAGGCATTGCCGACTTCCTCGATGGTGACATTGCGGTGCAACGGTGCGCTCTGTTCCACATGTTCGAGAATCTTGGTAAAGCCGGAGATACCCTTGGCCGCGAGGGTCTTGATCGGGCCGGCGGAAATGGCGTTGACGCGGATGCCTTCGGGACCGAGTGAGTGTGCCAGATAGCGCACATTGGCCTCAAGACTGGCCTTGGCCAGGCCCATCACATTATAGCCGGGGAAGGCGCGTACGGCGCCGAGGTAACTCATGGTAATAATGGCCGCGTCCTCGCGGTTCTGCATCATGTGTCGGCCTGCCTTGGCAATGGCGGCCAGGCTGTAGGAACTGATATCATGGGCGGTATTGAAACCGTCTCGGGTCAGGTTGTCCAGATAGTCGCCTTCCAGCAGTTCCTTGGGCGCAAAGGCAATGGAGTGCACGATAATGTCCAGGCTGTCCCAGTAGTCGTCCAGGTGCTCGAAAACCGCCTCGATTTCATCGTCGTTTTCCACATCACAGGGAACGACGATGTCGGAGTCACACTGGCCGGCGAGTTTTTCCACACGTTCTCTCAGTCTTTCGCCCATATAGGCAAAAGCCAGGTCGGCACCTTCGCGGTGCATGGCCTGGGCGATGCCCCAGGCGATCGACCGGTTACTGGCCACCCCGAAAATCAAAACTCGTTTACCGGATAAAAAGCCCATTACTCGCTCCCGTTGATGTTGTTATTGTTGACCTGTGCTGTAAACTTGCGCAGAGATTAGGGTGGATTATAACCATAAAAAAGCACGCATAAAAACAAAACCGTCAAACAAAATACCCATGCCGTCAAGATTGTTGTTTTCAGCCCTGAAAAGCCACCTTAATGCCCTTGCTTTACTGTTTTTGCTGCTGCCACAGACCGGCATCGCCGTTCCGGCCATGGGGATGGGCTATGAGCCGAAATATCCGCCGGACTACCAGCATTTTGACTATGTGAATCCGGATGCGCCCAGGGGCGGCGACCTCGCGCTGATGGGGCTGGGTACCTTCGACAGCCTCAACCCCTACCTGCTCAAGGGCCTGTCCGCCAGCGGCCTGGGCCTGCTGGTGTTTGAAAGCCTGCTGGAAAAAAGCATGGATGAGCCGTTCAGTGAATACGGCCTGATTGCCGATGATTTTTACCTGGCCGATGACAAACTCTCGGTGACCTTTCATATCAACCCGAAAGCCCGTTTTTCCAATGGCGACCCGATTACCGCCGAGGACGTCAAATACTCCTTTGATACCCTGATGAGCAAGGCCGCGCATCCCCAGTTCCGGGTCTATTACGGCGATGTGAAGTCCGCCACCGTAGTTGACCGCCTCACGGTGCGTTTCGATTTTAAAAACCGGAACCGTGAACTGCACATGATTATCGGCGAGATTCCGATATTTTCAAAAAAATGGGCGGGTGACAAACCATTCGACAGGACCGATGATACCCGGCCCATTGCCAGCGGCCCCTACACGGTGGAAAAGTATGATCGCGGCAAGAATATCGTCTATGTAAAAAATCCGGATTACTGGGCGCAGGACCTGCCGGTGCGCAAGGGCATGTATAACTACGATCGCATTACCTATAAATACTACAAGGATTCCACTATTGCCCTTGAGGCTTTCAAGGCCGGCGAGTTTGATTTTTTCTTCGAGAACTACTCCAAGCGCTGGGCGCGTTCGCACAACGGCCCGGCCTATGACGATGGCCGAATTATCAAGACCGAACTGACACACAGGAACAATGCCGGCATGCAGGGCTTTGCCTTTAATACCCGGCGCGACAAGTTCAAGGATGTGCGCGTACGCCGCGCCCTGAGTCTGGCCTATGACTTCGAATGGGCCAATGCCAAACTGTTCTATAACCAGTATGTGCGTGCCGACAGCTATTTCAGCAACAGCGAGCTGGCGGCCAGGGGGGTGCCAGAGGGTAAGGAGCGGGCGCTGCTGGAGCGTTTTCGCGACCAGCTGCCGCCGGAAATCTTTACCCGTCGCTGGGAGCCTGCCACGACAAAACCGCCGCACAGTCTGCGCAAGAACCTGATCGAGGCGCGTGACCTGCTGGCCGAAGCCGGCTGGACGGTACAGGATGGCGTTCTGAAAAACAGCAAGGGTGAGGTGTTCACCCTGGATATCATGCTGGTGCAGAGCGGCTTTGACCGGATTATCGCACCCTATGCGCATAACCTGAAAAAGCTGGGTATCGAAACCACCTACCGCAAGGTGGATTCCTCGTTGTACAAACGCCGTCTCGACACCTTCGACTTCGATATGGTGGTGACCAGTTTTCCTTCATCGATATCACCGGGTAATGAGCTGATGAATATGTTCCACTCCAGCTCGGCCAATATGAAAGGCTCGCGCAACCTGCCGGGTATTTCCAGCCCGGTGGTCGACGCCCTGGTCGAAGAGATTATCCAGGCGAAAAACCGTGAAGACCTGGTGGTCGCCGCGCGCGCCCTGGACCGTGTGCTGCTGTACGGTGAATACGTGGTCCCCAACTGGTATATCAATGTGCATCGTATCGCCTACTGGAACAAGTTCGGCATACCGAAGACACAGCCGTTGTATTATGATCCGGTGACCTGGATGCTGAAGGCGTGGTGGATAAAAAAGCAGTGAATAGTGAATAACGAATAGTGAATAGTGAAAAACATTAAATATTCAAAATCAAACATTCAAAATTAAATTTATCTCATGTTTTCATATATTTTAAAACGCCTGCTGTTGATGATTCCGACCCTGTTCGGGGTGATGCTGATTTCCTTTACCGTAACCCAGTTCGTG
>DRLE01000235.1 GCA_011051475.1 Gammaproteobacteria bacterium | reverse complement strand
CGGTGAGCGTAAGGGTTTTAATACCCTGGTCTATAAGGAAAGTGAAATCGACCGTATCTCGCGCGTTGCCTTCGATATTGCCATGAAGCGCGGCAAGCGCCTGTGCTCGGTGGACAAGGCCAATGTGCTGGAAGTCTCCGAGCTGTGGCGCGAGGTGGTGACGAAAACCGGCGAGGAATACCCCGAGGTCGAACTCTCGCACATGTATGTCGACAATGCCGCCATGCAGCTGGTGAAATGGCCCAAGCAGTTTGATGTCATGGTTACCAAGAACATGTTCGGCGATATCCTCTCCGATGCCGCCGCCATGCTTACCGGTTCCATCGGTATGCTGCCTTCGGCCTCACTGGATGCGAATTCAAAAGGCATGTACGAGCCGATTCACGGTTCCGCTCCGGACATTGCCGGCAAGGGCGTGGCCAATCCGCTGGCCACGATCCTGTCGGTGGCCATGATGCTGCGCTACAGCCTGGACCATGCCGAGCTTGCCGATGAAATCGAAGCGGCCGTTGGCAAGGTGCTGGACAAAGGCCTGCGCACACCGGATATTATGGCCGATGGTTGTACCGAGGTAGGCACCGAGGCCATGGGTGAAGCGGTACTGGCGGAACTGTAATTATTTATCCGCAAATGAACGCTAATAAACGCAAATTTTTAATGTAACAATCTGATTAATCGTCAACTGTAGGAGCGGACAATTCCGCGAACAGACATAAGAGCCAGAGGAATATTCGCGGAATTGTCCGCCCTACAGGTTGAAGGCATTTGCGTTTATTAGCGTTCATTTGCGGAAAAGTTTTTTTAAAAATTATTTAGCGAAAAAAGATTATGAGCAAAACATACGATGTTGCAGTAGTAGGCGCCACCGGTGCGGTGGGTGAAACCATGTTGTCGATTCTTGCCGAGCGCAAGTTTCCCGTGGGCGAGGTTTATGCCCTGGCCAGCAGTCGCAGCGCCGGCAAACGCGTCGAGTTCGGTGACAGGACCCTGGTGGTACAGGACCTGGCCGAGTTCGACTTCAGAAAAGCGCAGATCGGACTGTTTTCCGCCGGCGCTTCTATTTCAGCAGAATATGCACCGAAGGCGGCCGCGGCCGGTTGCGTGGTTATCGATAACACCTCGCAGTTTCGCTATGACGACGACATCCCGCTGGTGGTGCCGGAAGTCAACCCGCATGCGATTGCCGAACACACTACGCGCGGCATTATTGCCAACCCCAACTGCTCGACCATTCAGATGCTGGTGGCACTGAAACCGATTTACGATGCTGTGGGCATCGAGCGTATCAATGTCGCCACCTATCAGGCCGTTTCCGGTACCGGCAAGGAGGCCATCGAGGAACTGGCGACGCAGACCGCGAAGCTGCTCAACTGCAAGCCGATCGAAACCGAAGTCTATCCCAAGCAGATCGCCTTTAATGTGCTGCCGCAGATCGACGTGTTTATGGACAACGGCTATACCAAGGAAGAAATGAAAATGGTCTGGGAAACCCGCAAGATTTTCGAGGACGAGAACATCAGGGTCAATCCCACCGCGGTTCGCGTACCGGTATTCTATGGCCATTCCGAAGCCGTGCATATCGAAACCGGGGAAAAGATCACCGCCGAGCAGGCGCGTGCGCTGCTGGAAAAAGCCCCCGGTGTTGAGGTACTCGATGAGCGCAAGGACGGCGGCTACCCCACCGCCGTGACTGAAGGTGCCAATCACGATGCTTCCTATGTGGGCCGTATCCGTGAGGATATTTCATGCGACAAGGGTCTGGATATGTGGGTGGTGTCCGACAATGTGCGCAAGGGTGCTGCATTAAATAGCGTACAAATTGCCGAGATTTTGATAAAAGAGTATTTATAACCTATAGTTATATCTGCATACTTAAAGTATGTTGTTAATAACAGGCTATACTGTAATGTGAATTGACCGGCTCCGGTTGCTCGAAGCCGGTCGAAAAGGCCATCAAAGGCATAGACTAAACAATCGTTTTCATTACATAAGTAGCTGAAAAACAAGAATAACAAGGTTAATACCTGTGGCTGTTCGGCAGGTAGCGACGTGATGTTAAGGGGACTCACCAGTGCACAAAATGCCAGCTCGTAAAATGCCAGCACGTAAGCTGCTCTCAACTGTAATTGCCGGTGCCTTATTTCTGCCAACCCTGGGTTTCACCCTCGGACTCGGCGAAATCGAGGTTAATTCAGCGTTAAACCAGAAACTCAATGCCGATATTGAACTGCTTTCGGCAAGTGAGGAGGATACCGAGAATATTATCGTCAAGCTGGCTTCCCGCAAGGAGTTCGCTCGCGCCGGTATCGACCGTCCCTACATGCTCAGCGATCTGCGCTTCAAGCCGGTTGTTATTGACGGCGTACCACACATCAAGGTTACTTCCGGTAGCCCGATTCGTGAGCCCTATCTGGACTTCCTGGTTGAAGTGGACTGGCCAAACGGTCACCTGTTACGTGAATATACCGTGCTGCTGGACCCGCCGGTTTTTATGATGCAGCCTGCCAGCACCGCCTCGGCGCCGGTGAATCAGAATGCTGAGTTCCGGCCGGCTGCTCCCACTGCAACGGCTGCACCCGTTCCGGTAGCAGTACCCGGCACCCGTCCGGCCATGGCCGAGCAGGCTCCGGCGCAGTCCATGCCTGCTGCTCAGCAGGGAAGTTCGCAGACAGCTGCGCAGTCAACCTATATTCCCGCACCGAGCCCGCAGCAGCAGGCCGTGTTGCAGCAGCGTGCCGGCCAGTACCGGATAAAAGCCGGTGATACCGCCTGGAGTCTGGCCGATGCCATGCGTCCCGACCGGAGTGTTACCGTCGAGCAGATGATGGTTGCCATGCTGCGCGCCAATCCCGAATCCTTTATTCATGAAAATGTAAACGGTCTGAAACGCGGCTATATACTGCGCATTCCGGACTATAACCAGATAACCGCCGTCAGCCATGCCGAAGCGCGCGAGCTGGTACGTGAGCAGGCAGCCCTGTGGCGCCAGTACACCCAGGCGCAGCGTGGCGGCGAACCGGTATCGGCTATGCCGGGTGAGGCGGCCGCCGCGGGCACTACAGAAGGTGAAGGTGCGGTTGATGACGAGGGCCGTCTGGCCATTGTCAGTGCCGGTGCCGGAAGTTCGGCGCTTGGCTCCAAGGACCCGACCCAGATGAGCGCGGAAGAATTGCGTGCGGAACTGGCCCTGGCCAGGGAAGCGGTCGAAACCGAGCGTGTTGAAAAAGAAGCACTGCTGCAGCGTATTAATGAGCTGGAGCAGAGTGTCAACAAGATGCAGGGCATGATATCCGTCGAGGATAATGCCATGTCCGAGGTACAGGCACTGAATGCGCCGGCCGAAGAAGGCATGACGGCGGAAGGCGGTGAAACCGAAGCTGCTGTTGAAGCGGCCGATGAGCAGGCCGAGCAGGAACAGGAACTTCAGGAAGTGCTGTCTGAGCTGTCCGATGCCGCGCCCGTCGAAGAATCGGCGGAAGCGGAGGCAACAGAAGAATCATTGCAGGAAGGTGAAGAGGCCGGTGCAGAAGCTGAAATGGAAGCCGGCTCCGAAGAAGCCGCATTTACCGACGAAGCTGAACCACAGGAAGCAGGCGAAGAGCTTGTCGAAGAAACCGTGGTTGAAACCGAGCCGCCGGTGCAGGAGCCACCGGCACCGGCTCCGATTGTGAGCCGCCCCGCACAGGACCCGCTGAGTCGCATCCTGAATGACCCCTTATTACTGGCCGGTGGCGGTGGTGGTCTGCTGCTACTGCTTGTGCTCATTGGCCTGATTATTAAAAAACGCCGCAAGGCTGCAGAAGAAGCGGAAGTTGAACTGCCAGTCTCCGATACGTCTGATGACCTGGCCGGTCTGGCTGATGATATCGGTACGGAAGAGACTGCTGCTGAAACGCTTGCAGAAGAAAGTTCCGAAACGTCGGCAGCACAGGAGGGTGGTGAATTTGATTCTGACGCCACCATGGTTATGAACGCCCAGGATACGGTTGTTACCGAAGCTGAAAGCGAGGCGGAAGAGGAAGAAGAGCCCCGCGATGATGTTATTGCCGAAGCCGATGTATATCTGGCCTATGGTATCTATCAGCAGGCGGAAGAACTGCTGACACAGGCGCTGGCCGATAATCCCGAGCGTGATGATTACCGTGTGAAGCTGGCGGAAACCTATTATGCCAGCAAGAACAAGGATGCGTTCATCAAGGTTGCCGAAGAGCTATACAAGCGTGCCGGTGGTGAAGATACACCCGAATGGAAGAAAGTCATGGTTATGGGGCAGGATATGTGCGCCGATCACCAGATGTTCCAGGGCAGCATGGTAGGCGGCATCGATGTGGATGCACTGGCGCCGAAGGCACCGGAAATGGATATTGACCTGGGTGGTGACGAAGCGGCTGACGGCCAGGCGCAGGAATCTTCAACAGATAGCGAACTGAGTCTGGATGAGCCACTTGAATTGCCTGAAGATGAGGCTGTTGATGAAACCCAGGTTATGGAAGCCGAGGAAACATCGCCCGAGATCGTGGACGAGCTGGAATTCGATATTACCGATACCGGCGCCGTGGTTGAGGAAGAAAGCAGCGAGGACGAATTCTCGCTGGATATCGACGCCAATGAACTCGATATCGATATGCAGGATGAGGAAGCCAGCCTTGAACTGGACGAAACCGATATTGGTCTTGACCTGGATGAAGACACCACCGAGAGCGGTGACGAGATACATGATGTTGATGATGTAGACATTGACTTCGGTCTTGATGAACCTCAGGCAGAAACAGAAACTGACGAGAATGCAGAAGAGGAAGAAGAAATCAGTCTGGACCTGACCGAGGAAGCCGAAGCCATGGATCTTGGCATGGAAGATTTTGGTCTGGACGAGGAGCCAAAGCCGGCGGAAACCGAAGTACCTGCTGAAGAAACGCCTGACATTCCGGCCGAAGAAGAACCTGAAGCACCGGCTGAAAAAGCAGAAGAAGCATCAGAAGCCAGCGCTGAAACGGATGAAGATGACTTTGACCTGTCCAGCCTGGATGATGTTGATGAAATCAGCACCAAGCTTGATCTGGCTCGTGCCTATCTTGATATGGGCGATCACGAAGGCGCCCGTGACATACTCGAGGAAGTACAGGCGGACGGCAATGACGAGCAGAAAAAGGAAGCTGCCGAGCTGATCGAGAAACTGGACTAGAAAAGGCAGTGAATAACGAATAGTGAACAATGAATAGTTTACTGCTGCGCCAGCCTGAATCAGGCTGGCGTTTTTTTATGGGTTAAAGGAGTCAGAGTCAATTAATCAAATTCAGTATGGAATGGCACTTGCCCTGTTTAATTGACTCTGACTCCGGTAAGGCCCTGTGGTTAAAAAGAGTCTTACATCATTATGACAAGTCAACGAATCGCCCTGGGCATCGAGTATAACGGCAGCGCCTTTAACGGTTACCAGATGCAGGCCGCCGGTACGCGTACGGTGCAGGCCGAGCTGGAAAGGGCGCTGTCGAAAGTCGCCAATGAGCCGCTGCGTCTGACCTGTGCCGGGCGCACCGATACCGGCGTGCATGCCACCGGTCAGGTGGTGCATTTCGATACCACGGCAAAGCGCGAGCTCAAGGCCTGGCTGCTCGGCGGCAATGTCAATCTGCCGCGGGATATCGCCATTCACTGGGCCAGGGAAGTGGTTGATGATTTCAGCGCCCGCTTCAGCGCCACCGCCCGCAGTTACCGCTATATTCTGTTCAATCGCAAGGTGCGCCCGGGCGTGTTCCAGCACAATGTGGCCTGGAGTTTCGACCGCCTGGATGCCGAAAGCATGCATGAAGCGGCGCAGTATCTGCTGGGTGAGCACGATTTCGAGGCTTTTCGTTCCTCGCAGTGCCAGGCCAAACACGCGGTGCGCGAGATGCAGCGGATCAGCGTTG
>DRLE01000234.1 GCA_011051475.1 Gammaproteobacteria bacterium | reverse complement strand
ATTAGAAGGCATCTATGTTTCCAGCGTTATACAGATATCCATATAACACTTGACGTCACCATCTTTTAAATAAACTTTTACCTTTTCCATACAAATTTAACAAGTATTTCATTCGTAAAGCCACACATAGACCTGCAGCATCACCAGATTACCCAGGCCTGTCCTGCTCATACGCCCCCAGCTCCTCTAAAAAACCCGACAAAAACTAATAAAGCCTGTCATCCTGTCTAATGGTAAGATTCCCTGTCAGAGCGTTGAAAAAACCAGACCCGGCGGCGAAATCCGCTTATGCATGCTGTTAAGCAACTGAATTTAAAGAGAAAATGCAGATTCAAGTAAGCGAACTTATCGTCCGGTATATGGAAAAACTGGGCATCGATACCATTTTCGGTATGCCGGGCGCGCATATTCTGCCGGTTTATGACAGCCTGTATGATTCTCCCATCCGGTCGGTGCTGGCCAAGCATGAGCAGGGGGCGGCGTTTATGGCCTG
Source organism: Gammaproteobacteria bacterium (assembly GCA_011051475.1). GTDB lineage: Bacteria > Pseudomonadota > Gammaproteobacteria > SZUA-229 > SZUA-229. The sequence continues at coordinate 4,012 of DRLE01000234.1, read as the reverse complement.
TGGCTACAGCCGCGCCAGCGGCCGCATTGGCGCCTGTATTACCACCGCCGGGCCCGGCGCCACCAACCTGGTGACCGGCATTGCCAATGCCTATGCCGACAAGCAGCCGGTGCTGGTTATTACCGGTGAAACCCCGACCTATGTCTTCGGCAAGGGCGGCCTGCAGGAAAGCTCGGGCGAAGGCGGCAGTATCGACCAGAGCGCACTATTTGACAGCATTACCCGCTACAGCCGGGTGATCGAACGTACCGACTACCTGGCCAATGTGCTCAACCAGGCATCGCGCATCCTGCTGTCCGAAAACGCCGGCCCGGTGCTGCTCAGCCTGCCCTATAATGTGCAGAAGGAAATGGTGGACCCGGCCATTCTCGACCAGGTTTATTTCGGCAATGGCGCACGGCAGAACAAAGCCGTTGCTGCCAACGCACCCGTACAGCAACCTCAACAGATTCAGCAGTTTGCCGACCTGATTACCGCCAGCAGCCAGCCGGTGATTATTTCCGGTTACGGCTGTATCCGCTCCGGCGCGCAGGATGCCATTGCCCGGCTCAGTGAAAAATTCAATATTCCGGTCTGCTCCAGCCTGAAGGGCAAAGGGTCCATCGATGAATCCTCGCCGCTGTCACTGGGCAGCCTGGGCGTTACCTCCAGCGGCTACGCCTATGACTATATCGTCAACCGCGCCGACCTGATCGTTGTGCTCGGCGCCAGCTTCAACGAGCGCACCAGCTACCTGTGGAACGAAAGCCTGCTGGCGGACAAGCAGGTGATACAGGTCGATATCAACGAGGAACACCTTAACAAGGTGTTCCAGGCCGATCTCTGCCTGCATGCCGATATCCGGCAGACCATCGATGCCGTACTCGACAATATCAATGGTGCTGCGGTGGACAGGAAACAGCTGGATGATATCGGCGAATACAAGAACCGCATCGAACTGCGTGCCAGCGAAAAGGGCGAGGCGATTTTCCAGGCCGAGTTTTCTCTGGTGAAAGCCTTCTTTGAAAAGATGAACGGACGCTTTCCCGAAGGCATCTCGGTATTCGACGACAATATTATCTTCGCGCAAAACCTGCTCGAAGTGTCCGGCAACTACCGTTTTTATCCCAATGCCGGTATCTCCTCGCTGGGCCATGCCATACCCGCCGCCATCGGCGCGCAGTTTGCGGAAAGGACCACCATGTTCGCCATTATCGGCGACGGCGGTTTTCAGATGTGCTGCATGGAGCTGATGACCGCGGTCAATTACAATATTCCGCTGAGCGTTATCCTGTTCAATAACAGCAGCATGGGGCTGATCCGCAAGAACCAGATACAGAGCTACAACAACCGTTTTATCGACTGTGACTTTACCAACCCGGACTATGGCAAACTGGCCGAGTCCTTCGGTATCAACCACGTACGGATACAGTCCGAGGATGAACTGGACCCCATGTTCAGCAATACCGATTTTCATCACGCCATCAACCTGATTGAAATCGTGATTGATAAAAACGCCTTTCCGAATTATTCATCACGGCGCTGATTCATATTCAAACCATGCCAATTGCCGGACTACAGACTGCACAGACAAGCCGGGCGCTTTCCCGCGAGAAAGACATCGAACGCCTGCTTGATACTATCAGCACTCTTGAAAAAGACCTGTGGCTGCAAGGCACAGACAAGGCACTGCTGGCAGCCTATCAGGAAAAATTCCGGCAGCTGGAAAAGCTGTATGCCGAAAGCAATGACCCGGCAGCGGGTGATGACCGTTACCACTTTAAAATAGTGATTCCCGTGGCCGACCGGCCGCAGCATTTAAGGCAGTGCCTGTACAGCCTGAAAACCCTGTGCGAAAGTTACCACTATGGCGGCTGTGTCAATGGCCGTTATCCAAAGGTATCCGTACTGATTGCCGATGATTCCAGCCATTCCGGCAATATCGCGCAGCATCGTTTGCTTTGCCGCGAGTTAAACGACAGTGGTATTGAAACCCATTACTTTGGACTGGAAGAACAGCTGGCGCTTGCGCGTGAATACAGTGCCCGTGCCGAGCTTGGCAATATTCTCGGCGACCTGAGCGGCGTAAACAACGCTCGGGCGTTCGCGCACAAGGGCGCATCGATTATGCGCAATATCAGTTATCTGAAACTGAAGCAGATGATCAGCGATAACAATACCCTGATCTATTTTATCGACAGCGATCAGGAGTTCTGCGTTAATACGCCCGAACAGGAAAAATACTACGCGGTTAATTTTTTTCATTATCTCGACCGGCTGTTCAAATCACGCGACATCAGTCTGCTGACCGGCAAGGTGGTCGGCGACCCGCCGGTGTCACCGGCGGTTATGGCGGCCAACTTCCAGCAGGACGTGCTCGCCTTTCTGCATGCCCAGGCATCACTCCGGCCTGACGATGCCTGCTGCTTCCACGAGCATGAACGCTCAGACACAAAAGACGCTCTGCCGGATGATGCCGCCTACCACGATATGGCGGGGCTGTTCGGCTTCGACCAGAAACAGAAAAGCTTCCGTTACCGCTGCCAGCTGAGCGGCAGGCACAGCAATGCCGACTGCCTGGCCGACTTTTCCGAAAAGCTGCAGCATTTCTTCTATGGCGAACACCCAACCCGCAAGACTTTTTTCCAGTATGGCGAAGGCTTCGACGACACCACTCCCGCGCGCACCGTCTATACCGGCAACTATGTCTGCACCCGCCAGGCGCTGGATTACTTTATTCCCTTTGCCAGCCTGAAGCTGCGCATGGCCGGCCCCGTACTCGGCCGCCTGCTGAAAAGCGAACTCAAACAGGCTTTTGTTTCCGCCAACCTGCCCATGCTGCATACGCGCACGGTTGAAGATACCGGCCGCTCCGAGTTTCGCCCCGGTGTTGAAAGCCGCAGCGATAACAGTGCCGACGGCAGGCAGAAGCAGATCAGCCTGGAAACCGAATTTATCCGCCAGTTCTATGGCGATGTCATGCTGTTTGCCATGGAAAAGCTGACCGCTGCCGGTTTTCCGCAAAGCGCACCGGACCCGTCCTTTATCGAGCAGACATTACAGGACACCTACCGGGAAATGCGGCAGAACTACACCGACAAGCACGACACCATACTGCAGCTGAAAAACAGCATCGAGACTTTTCTCAACCACAAAGAACACTGGTGGCACCGGCACGATCACGAAGCCGCCACGGACAACTACCGGCAGTTTCTGCAGAATATCCAGCTCAATTTCGATGATGATACACGCGCATTCCAGAGCATTATTTCCGATGCCAGGGCGCAGGTACAGCTTGAAAAAATACAGCAGGCCATACTTGCCTACACCAACGACCACAGGCAATGGCAGCAGGCACAAGGGAACACCTGAATACCCGTATATAAAATGCAATGAATGTTTTTGTTCTTAATAGCGGTCGCTGCGGCTCTACAACCTTTATCAAAGCCTGCGCACACATTACCAACTACAGCAGTGCTCATGAATTTCTGCTGACACAAACCGGCTACAAGCGCCTTGCCTACCCGGAAAACCACATCGAGGCAGACAACCGTTTAAGCTGGTTTCTCGGCAGGCTTGACGAGCGCTATGGTGACAGCGCCTTCTATGTGCATTTAAGCCGCAACAAAAAGGCCGCCGCCGAAAGTTTCGCCAGACGCATCGATTTTGGCATTCTAAAAGCCTATGAGCAGGGCATACTCATGCACGAGAGCCACCAGCTGCCGGCCGAAGAAATCGCCCTGGATTACCTTGATACCGTCAGCAGCAATATCCGCTTGTTTCTGAAAGACAAGACACGGAAAATGGATTTCTCGCTGGAAAACGCAAAGGAAGATTTCAAGGTATTCTGGCAAAGCATCGGTGCGCAAGGTGATTTATCCGCGGCACTGACGGAGTGGGACACTGCCTATAATGCTTCCGAGGTTTAGCCGCAAAAGACGCAAAAAGCGCAAAGTAAAAGCTTTTATATTATCCGCAAATGAACGCAAATAAACGCAAATTATTACTTGATCTATTTCGTCCGGCCTTCGAT
>DRLE01000233.1 GCA_011051475.1 Gammaproteobacteria bacterium | reverse complement strand
ATACCGTCGGATACGGTAATGGTATTGAAGATAATACTCTTGGCGCCGGCTTCATCCGCGCCCTGGGCGGCATCCTCGGCCAGCTTGTTAATATGCATATTGCAGGGCGTCACCATGCTCCAGGTCGAGGCGATGCCGATCTCCGGCTTTTTGAAGTCGGCATCTTCGAAACCGACCGCGTGCAGCATGGCGCGGCTGGGCGCTCTTGCTACGCCATCGACAATAATGGAGGAATACTTGCGTGTTTTATCATTGGAATTCTGGTTCGCCATGGCTTCAACCCGTACTAAATAGTGATTTCTGACAGAATCACGTATATTATCAGTGTATGCAGGCTAAAAGTAGTGCGCACACCGCGCTCCCATGCAATAAAAAGAAAAATAAAGATAAAAACAACCAAAAACAATAAACGCCAACCACGCAATGACTGACCCGACCGGAAAGGACCAGCCCGAACACCCCATCAGTGACCAGCACGTCGACTGGTTCCGCCAGAGCGCGCCCTATATTCACGCTCACCGTGGCCGTACCTTTGTCATCCTGTTCGGTGGCGAGGCGGTGGAAAGCGAAGGCTTTGCCAACCTGATTCACGATATCGCCCTGCTCGGCAGTCTCGGCGTTCGCATCGTGCTGGTGCATGGCGCCCGGCCGCAGATTCGCCGGCAGCTCGACACCCTGAATATCCAGTCGGCCTTTTCCGACAACCTGCGCATTACCCTGCACGAGCACATGCCCGCGGTCGAGCAGGCCGTCGGCCAGGTGCGTATGACCATCGAGTCGCAGCTTTCCATGGGACTGCCCAATACCCCCATGGCCGGCGCCGGGGTGCGCGTGGTGTCGGGAAACTTCATCACCGCCCGGCCCTACGGCATTCATAACGGCGTCGATTTCTGCCAGACCGGTAATGTGCGCAAGGTGGACGCCGGCGCCATCGACCGGCAGCTGGAAAACGGCAATGTGGTGCTGATCTCGCCCATCGGCTATTCCACCACCGGCGAAATTTTCAATCTGCGCGCCGAGGACGTGGCCACCGAGACCGCCATTGCGCTGAATGCCGACAAGCTGATTTTCATCATGGAAAGCAATGGCGTCACCGACCGTGACGGCAAGCTTCTGCAACAGCTCAATCTGCCGCAGGCGGAAAGCTGGTCGAAGAACCATGCCGGCGATGACAAACAGCAGACCCTCGAAACCCAGGCCCACCTGAACAATGCCGCCCACGCCTGCCGCGGCGGTGTGCGCCGCGTGCACCTGCTCAGCCGCCGCATCGACGGCGCCCTGCTGCTGGAACTGTACACCCGTGACGGCGTCGGCACCCTGGTCACCGCGGAAAACTACGAGGGCCTGCGCACCGCCAGCATCGAGGATATCGGCGGTATCATGGAGCTGATCTCGCCGCTGGAGGAACAGGGCGTGCTGGTCAAGCGCTCGCGCGAACAGCTGGAGCTGGACATTCATAATTTTACCGTTATCGAGCGCGATGGCATGATTATCGCCTGCGCCGCGCTGTTTCCCTTCGAGAAGGAACAGGCCGCCGAGCTGGCCTGCCTGGCCGTGCATGAAGACTACCGCCAGCACGGGCGCGGTGATGACCTGATGCAACACATCGAATGGCAGGCGCGCAAGCAGCACATGAAAAAACTGTTTACCCTGACGACGCAGACCATGCACTGGTTTATCGAGCGCGGCTTTGCCGAGTGCAGCGCCGAGGACCTGCCCATGGAAAAACAGTCGCTGTATAACTACCAGCGCAACTCGCGCGTGCTCTGCAAGCAGCTGCACCCCTGATGATTCGTTTGATTATTCGCTGATATGCCACTGCTACACGTTCCGCAAAGCGTTATTGAAGAAAACGTTTTCAATGCCCTGAAAGAAGACATCGGTGAAGGCGACATTACCGCCGAACTGATCCCGCCCGATAATATATCGCTGGCCACGGTGATCAGCCGCGAGGCCTGCGTGTTCTGCGGTCTTGACTGGTTCGAGGAATGCTACCGCCAGCTCGACCCGGAAATTCTTATCGACTGGTGCGTGGATGACGGCGACCGGGTAGAGCCCGGACAGGTGCTTTGCACCATCAGCGGCAGCTCGCAGAACATCGTTACCGGCGAGCGCACCGCACTGAATTTTGTCCAGACCCTGTCGGCCACCGCCACCCTGGCCGCACGCTACGCCAGCGAAGTCGAAGGCACCGGTGCAAAGGTACTCGATACCCGCAAGACCATTCCCGGCCTGCGCCTGGCGCAGAAATACGCGGTCAGCTGCGGCGGCTGCGAAAACCACCGCATCGGCCTGTACGACGCCTATCTGATCAAGGAAAACCATATCAATGCCTGCGGCGGCATCGCCCAGGCCATTAACGAGGCGCAGTTTCGCAACCCGGACATACCGGTGGAAATCGAGGTGGAAAACCTGGACGAGCTGCAGCTTGCCATTACCGCCGGCGCCGATCGTGTGCTGCTGGATAACTTCGATCTGCAGCAGTTAAAGCAGGCCGTAAATCTGTGCCATAAGGACAGCGGGCAGAAGGTGGTTACCGAGGCCTCGGGCAATATCACCCTGAAAAACATTCACGAGGTGGCCGGCACCGGCGTCGATTATATTTCCATCGGCGCCCTGACCAAGGATATTCGCGCCATCGACCTGTCCATGCGCTTCGACTGAGCCGCCGAGCGTAAACCGAGGCAAGCCGGATGCCACTGTTAAGAAAACTCTACCGCTCCCTGCTACTGATACTCCTGATTATAATCGGTCTGGTTCTCAGCCTGCTGTTTCTTCGCGGCTCGGCGTCGCCAGGCTCGCTCAGCAGCCGCATTACCTGCCGCTGGCTGGGCAGCGTTGCCCGCGCCCTGGGCGTGCGGGTAAAGATTCATGGCCGGCCCAATCACGAGCACACCCTGTTCGTCGGTAATCATATTTCCTGGCTGGATATTCTGGTACTGGGCAGTATTGTGCCGGTGCATTTTCTCTCCAAGCATGAGGTCAAAACCATGCCGGTCATCGGCGCTCTGGCGACCCGCGCCGGCACACTCTATATCCACCGCGGCCGGCACGAGTCGGCCTCGAAGGCCGGTGAGGACATTAGCCGGGTATTAAGGCAGAAACATAATGCACTGGTCTTTGCCGAAGGCACCACCAGTGACGGCAATATCCGCAAGTTCCACAGCCGCATGCTGCAGGCGGCCATCGACAGCCAGGCCATGCTGCAGCCGGTCGCCATTTTCTACCCGCACCGGGACCGACAGACAGGAGAAATCAGGGTCGATTTCAATGCGCTGTTTATCGGCAATACAACCATCGGCGAGTCATTCAACCGCGTTGCCCGCGCGCGCCGTATCGATGCCGAGGTGCATTATCTGACACCCGTTTCTGCCGCCGGCAAAACCCGGGCCGAGCTGGCGCAGTATGCCTTTGAACAGGTAGTGGACTGTATTGCAAGGATTAAAAGCGGAAAAGCTTGATGCCGCGAAGGACGCAAAGGACGCGAAAAAAACTTTTATTTTTCTGAATATGCTGGGCGCCTTAGTTGCTTATGAATGCTTACAGCCGTTTGTTTTTCTTTGTGTCATTTGCCTGCATGGATGCAGGTAAGGAGCGTGAGCAGGATACGGTAGCTTCGCGGCAAAAAAGTAAATCTGTAGGCCGGCATATATGTCCATGGATGGACGGTATTAGGGCAATGCAGGAGCAATTGCCGAAGGTACGTTGCCGGCTTCACGCCTGCAACGGCAAAGCCTTATGCAGGCCTACATCTTAATATACCGATCGCTTCAGTTTCTACGGATATATACCATCAATTTGTTTTTCTTTGCGTCCTTTGCGTCCTTTGCGGCAAAAAAAAGCAGTTCAAAACCTAGCCCCCACCCGCAACCACTCTGGCAAACAATAAACGCGAAACAAAAAACAGCCCGGCTGCAGCCACCACAATCGCCGGCCCCGTCGGCCAGTCCCACTGCAGGGAGGCCAGCAGGCCAAGCACTACGGCCAGTGATGCCACGATGGCTGACAGCAGCACCATCTGTTTCGGTGATCTTGCATACAGCCTGGCCGTTGCCGCCGGAATAATCAGCAGGGCGGTAATCAGCAGTACGCCCACCACCTTCAGGGCCACGGCCACCACCAGCGCCAGCAGTATCATAAAGACAAAGCGCACCGTTTCCACCGCGACGCCATCGACCCGGGCCAGGTCTTCGTTGATGGAAATCGAGATCAGCGCGTTCATAATGCGACTAAAGACCGCAAGAATCACCACCACACTGGCGAACATCAGCACCAGGTCACGGGGCGTTACGGCCAGCAGATCGCCGAACAGATAGGCCATCAGGCTGATATTGAAACCGCGCGCCTGGATGCTGGCAAACACGATCAGGCCCAGGGCCAGCGCGGTATGCGACAGGATGCCCAGCAGGGTATCGCTGGACAGCGATTTCTGTTTTTCCAGCAGAAACAGCAGCACCGCTATTATGATGCCTATCAGACCGACACCCAGCATGGGCAACTGCTCGGCGGCAATGGCCAGCGCCACGCCAAGCAGGGCGGCATGCGCCAGGGTATCGCCGAAATAGGCCATGCGCCGCCAGACCACGACGCTGCCCAGCGGCCCTGCCACCAGCGCCAGCGCCAGACCGGCCGCCAGCGCGTATAACACAAAACTGTCGCTGAACAGGGACAACATTACTGGCCGCCTCTGTCCGGTGACGTGCTATCGGAGCGTTTATCCACATCCTTATCCGGCCGGCCTTCATTATGCTCGCAGTGAATACAATGTTCCGATGCAATAATATTGCCGTGCAGATCATGCTCATGATCGTGATGATGCTCATACAGTGCCAGGCCGTCGATGGCATGGCCGAACAGTTTCAGGTATTCCGGGTTGGCGGTAACATCATCCGGGCGTCCGGTGCAGCAGACATGGGTATTCAGGCAGATTACCCTGTCGGTGGCGGCCATCACCAGATGCAGATCGTGCGACACCAGCAGGATACCGCAACCCTTTTTGTCGCGGATTTCGCGCAGGGTTTCATACAACGCCTGCTGCCCGACCACGTCCATACCCGAGGCCGGTTCATCCAGCACCAGCAGCTGCGGCTGCTTCAGCAGGGCGCGCGCCAGCAGCACGCGCTGCATTTCACCGCCGGAAACCGTCTGCATGGGTGCGCTGAGTAAATAATCGCAGCTGACTTCGGCAAGTATCTGCCGGCATTCATCTTCACTGTAGTTGCCGCTGACATTGAGAAAATCCAGCACCCGCAGGGGCATGACATCGGGAATATGGATGCGCTGTGGCACATAGCCGATACGCAGTTTTTTATGCCGGGTGATTTTTCCCGAACCGGCCCGGGCCAGACCCAGCAGAATCCGCACCAGGCTGGTCTTGCCGGCGCCATTGGGACCGATCAGGGTGATGATTTCCCGCTCGCGAATATCCAGACTGATATTGTCCAGAATATTCTTGCCGTGACGCCGGTAACTGATGGCCGAAGCCTGCAGCAGAAGTTCTCCGGCACTGTTGTGACCTTCCAGCTTTTCAGCAACTGATGTATTCATTTTTCTGCTGCTTCTGGCGTTGTTATGTCACGACAGCGGGTACACAGACCACTGACTTCCACGGCAGCATGCTCGGCCAGAAAACCGGCATCCCGGGCCTGGCGACTGAGCGCCCGGTAGATACCATCGGTATGCAGCTCGCGGGTATTGCCGCATTGCCGGCAGACCAGAAAGACCGCCTCGTGCGGCTGCTGTGGATGGGCACAGGCCAGGTAGGTATTATTGCTGGCCAGGCGATGCACCAGACCCTGCTGCTGCAGAAAATCCAGCGCGCGATAAACCGTCGGCGGCGCGGCCGAACGCCCCTTCGCCTTAAGCATATCGAGCAGAGCATAGGCACCCAGTGGCTGCTCGGCGGCGCAGATCAGGCTCAGCACCTGACGGCGCAGCTCGGTAAAACGCTGCTGTCGCTGCCGGCACAGACTTTCCGCCATGGCCAGAAAATCATCCTGCTGTTCATACAGGGGCGTAACACAGCTGATACTGCCGGCATGCCGGCAGCGCATGCTGTCGTCTGTGGTTCTGTCTGTTTGCCGGGGTTTGGTCATAGGGTATTTTCAGGTCGACCGACAGGTTGTCTGTCAGACCACCTGTGAGATAAATGCATCAGCCAGTCGATAATGTTATATTATAACATAACATGGATATTATAATGGTCAACAAGTTCGCAACTATTATGCGTTGCCTGCGCGCCTGTTCGCGGAATAAATTCCGCTCCCACGGTTTTCTGTCTGCAGGTGCGGAATTTATTCCGCGAACAACAGCCACGCCAGAACACGGAAAATACCGGCTAGCCGCCCTGCTCATTTTTCTGCTCGCCTTTCTCCCAGGCGTTCACGCGGCAACAGTCGCGCAGAACGCCCCGTCCATTGTCGTCAGCATTAAACCCCTGTACTCGCTGACCGCGCATATTACCGAGGGCGTGACCACCCCGGTGCTGCTCCTGCAACAGGCGCAATCCCCCCACCACTATAACCTGCGCCCCTCACAGCGCCGGCAACTGGCGCAGGCCGATGTCATTATCCGCGTCGGACCGGTACTGGAAAGCTTTCTCGACAAGGTTCTGAAGCAGCAAAAGGGTCTGCTTGTCGATGCCTGGCGCTCACCGGGGCTTGAGCTGCTGACCAAACGCGGTCGCCATACACACACCGACAGGCCTTCACCGGATCATGTAGCACAGACCGACCCGCATATCTGGCTGTCAGCGCACAATGCGACAGCCATCAGCCGCTATATCAGCCAGCAGCTTGCCGCTTATGACCCTGCTCATGCCAATAACTATAAAGCCAATCTGGAAAAACTGCTGGAACGCATCGATCAGACCGACGCCGTAGTAAGGGCTCAGCTGGACAATCCTCAGCGTCCTTTTATCAGTTTTCACGATGCTTTCCAGTATTTTGAAAAGGCCTACGGCCTGAACCGGGTCAGCAGTATCAATCTGGACGAGGAGACCGGCAGCAGCCTGAAACACCTGCGCACTATCAGCGCCCTGATCCGTGAACAGCAGATCCATTGCCTGGTCTACCAGCCGCCGCAACCGGCACTGGTGAGCTCACTGCGGCAGAGTACCGGTATTAATGCGGTGGCTCTCGACCCGCTTGGCATAGACAGCAGGAATGACCGGGAGGCCTGGTTTGAAATCATGCAACAGCTGGGCGCGGGTTTCAGCCGTTGCCTGTCAGGCAGCTGACGACCACAACCTTTCTGCCAAAAACAATCCCTGCTGAAATACTCACTCCGGCAATATCTGTACTAGACTCAGGGACATAAGGAACCTCTGATTAACAACAATTTTGTCATCCTGAGCGCAGCGTGGCGAAGTCGATCGTTACATGGATGTAACTTCAGGGCAATGCAGGAGCAATTGCCGAAGGATCTTTTACTACTGTGCGATCAACGAGTTACGGAGCATAAGATTTTTCGACTTCACTTCGTTCTGCTCAAAATGACATTATTCAGAGATTCCATAATAATAAGCCATTCATTCACCAATAAAATCTCCAGAAAGGGAGCACTCTATGCTGCACCAACAGAAACTGCGCTTCTCGACCAGTGGCCGCGGAACCTATAATATTACCGCCCAGATCGCCGACGTTATCGAAAAATCCGGTATTAAAAACGGACTCTGCAATATCTTTGTCCAGCACACCAGCGCCTCCCTGATTTTGTGTGAAAACGCCGACAAGACCGTGCGCGATGACCTGGAAGCCTTTATGGCGAAAAAGGTCAAAGATGGCGACAGCATGTTCAAACATACCACCGAAGGCCCGGATGACATGGCCGCGCATATCCGTACCGTGCTCACCGACAGCTCGCTGACCATT
>DRLE01000232.1 GCA_011051475.1 Gammaproteobacteria bacterium | reverse complement strand
AGGTTGAAGACTTCGTCGGCATTAACGCTGTTGAGCAGTACATTGGTGACACCGCGTTCAAGGAAGGTTTTACATTCGATAACAGTGCCGAAATGACCGGCAAGAAAGTTGCTATCGTCGGTGGTGGCCCTGGCGGTATGGCCGCGGCCTACCAGCTGCGCCGCAAAGGTATTGCTTCTACCATTTTCGACGAGCACGATGAACTCGGTGGCATGATGCGCTACGGCATCCCCGGCTATCGTACACCGCGCGACTTCCTCGATAACGAGTGTCAGCGCATTCTCGATATGGGTCACATCGAAACCCGCATGAATACCCGCGTTGGCCGTGACGTCAGCGTTGAAGAACTGGAAAAAGAATACGATGCCATTCTCTGGGCTATCGGTTGCTGGACCGGTCGCGGCCTGCCCGTTGAAGGCTGGGACGAAACCCCCAACTGTATTTCAGCTGTCAAGTTCCTTGAGCAGTTCAACAAGGGCGAAATGAAATACACCGCGAAAAAGGTTCTGTGTATCGGTGGTGGTGACACCTCTATCGACGTTGTGTCTGTATCCCGTCGTATCGGTACTATTGCTGATTACAGCGAAAATCCTGAAGATGTTGTATTTGGCAAGATCTCTCACAAGGACCACGATTCTTCCAAGAACATTCCCTGTGACCAGGTAACCCTGACCGCACTGTTCAAGAAAGAAGAAATGACCGCTGCCGAGCATGAAGTAGAAGATGCTATCAAGGAAGGCGTCAACCTGATGAACGAAGTTATGCCGGTTGAAATCATCCGTGATGACAGCGGTCGCGCCACCGGCATGAAATTTGTTGATTCCACCTGGGAAAACAACGCACCTGTACCCAAGGAAGGCGGCAAGGAGTACATCGTTGAGGCTGACCTCATCGTTGCTGCGATCGGCCAGGGCGGTGACCTCGAAGGCCTTGAAGACTTCGACAACGGTCGTGGCCTGATGGACTCCGACAATGTCTTCCGCGTACCCGGCAAGGAAAACCACTTTGTCTGCGGCGACATCGTACGCCCTCACCTGCTGACCACAGCTATCGGCCAGGCTTACATTGTTTCCGAAACCATCGAGAAGCACTTCCAGCACATCGAACTGAAGAAACGTCCCAAAGTCGACGTACATCACTTCGACCTGAAGAAGAAACTTGAAGAAGCCGGTCTGGCTCCCGAGCCATACAGTGCCGAGAAGTACCATGACGATGCACAGCGTGGCACCTTCCAGGCGGATTATGCGATCCATAACTTTGAGGATCGTTCTTCACAGGAAATCATTACCACAGACAAGATGTTCCTCGGCCACTTCGAGTACACGCCACGCATCGAGCGTGAAACCGATGTACCATCATCTGATGAGGTACTGGGTCACTTTACGGAACGCCAGAAGAGTCTGGAAGAGGAACAGGCTGTTGCAGAGGCCAATCGCTGCATGAGCTGCGGCATGTGCTTCGAATGCGACAACTGTGTTATCTACTGTCCGCAGGACGCTGTTTTCCGCGTCAAGAAAGACAAGCACACTGTTGGCCGCTATGTAGACACTGACTACAGCAAATGCATTGGCTGTCACATCTGCTCCGATGTCTGCCCGACCGGCTACATCGATATGGCGCTGGGTGAATAACACCCGGTTCCATCGGAGCAGGTAAAAGACGCAATAAGGCAAGCTAACCCGAGCGGATGCTTACGAGAAACAGGTTTACTCATGAATAGATTTTTGCGATTAACATTTATACTGTCAGGCTTAATACTGCTGTCCGGACTGCTGCCTGGTACAGCAGCCGCTGACATGCCCTTCCCGACAGTTCATGAACCGAAGGATGAAAGCAAGAAATGCATCCAGCCGGAAGATGAAATGCGCAGGAATCACATGAAGTATATCCTGCATGAACGTGATGAAACCATGCATGAAGGTATTCGTGGCGAACCCGAAGGCCTGTCGAACTGTATCGACTGCCATGTAGAACCGGGTGATAACGGCGAGATTGCCGGCATTGAAAGCAAGGAGCACTTCTGTAACGCCTGTCACCAGTATGCAGCCGTACAGATCGACTGCTTCCAGTGCCATGCCGACCGTCCACAGAAATACATCAAGCGTGACGAGCACAGCTCATCACTGCACCAGCAGTTGCAACAAACTCTTGCTGCCAGCGAAACTTCAGCAAAAGGGGTTAACCAGTAATGAAAAAGTCTGAGAATACGACTGATACCACAGCGACAAACGCGTCACGACGCGACTTTCTTGCCAAGGCTGCAGTTGTTGGTACCGTAACCATTGCACCCGGCGTTCTGTTACACCAGGCTGCCCGTGCAGCAACGGCAGAAGTTGAGGTTGAAGTCGTAGAAGTGATCGAGCTTGATGCCGAGCCCGACAAGAACACTTCACGCTCTACCCGTCCGCTGGATCAGGAAGTTTCTGACAAGAATCGCTGGGGTATGCTGATCGACACCAACAAGTGCGCCAGGGGCTGCACCAGTTGCGTCGATGCCTGTAACGAGGCGAATGGCCTGGAAGGCAAAACCGGCCCGCAGGATACCCAGTACATCCGCAAGGTCACACTCAAGAGCAAATCCACCGGCCATGAAACCTCATTGCCGCTGATGTGCCAGCATTGTGAGTCTGCACCCTGTGTCGACGTCTGCCCTACAGGCGCCTCCTTTATTCGTGCAGATGGTATCGCCCTGGTTGACCGCCATATCTGTATCGGTTGTCGCTACTGTATGATGGCCTGCCCCTACAAGGCACGTTCATTCGTTCATGAAGACATCAAAAACCAGAAACTGAGCGCACCACGTGGCAAGGGCACGGTTGAAGCCTGTAATCTTTGTGTTACCCGCGTCGACCATGGTGGTCTGCCTGCCTGTGTTGAAGCCTGTACCGCAGAAAACCACAATGCCATGATCTTCGGTGACCTGAAGGATCCCAACAGCCCGATTTCGATCGAACTGAGAAAATACGGCGGCAAGCAGTTACGCTCCGATCTGGCGCTTAACACCGGCGTCCGTTACCAGGGCCTGAATGAATAAATCCTCTGCAACATATTCATAACCCCGGCTTAAGGGTTAATAGAAGAGAATTATAATGAGTAAAATAGAATACACTTCAGTACAGGGCAAAAGCCCGGCTTATTTCGGTCTCCTGGGTACCCTGGGTCTGTTCATACTGGCCGGCCTGCTCGCAGCGTACTACATGGAGCACCATGGTCACCATGTTACCGGTATGACCAACCAGATTGTCTGGGGTTTGCCGCATGTATTTGCTATTTTCCTGATTGTCTCCGCTTCGGGCGCACTTAACGTTGCCTCGATTGCCTCGGTTTTCTCCAAAAAAATCTACGAGCCTATGGCACGACTTTCTGCCCTGCTGGCGGTATCACTGCTTGCCGGTGGTCTGGTCGTTCTGCTGCTTGACCTTGGCCGCCCTGACAGGCTGATCATCGCCATGACCCACTACAACTTCAAGTCAATATTTGCCTGGAACATCATTCTGTACAGTGGCTTCTTTGTCTTTGTCGGTGCCTACCTGTGGACCATGATGGACCATACGGTATACGGCTATAAAAAATATGCCGGTTTCTTTGCCTTTATCTGGCGTCTGATTCTTACCACAGGTACCGGTGCCATCTTCGGCTTCCTGGTCGCCCGCTCGACCTACGACGCCGCTATTCTTGCGCCGATGTTCGTCATCATGTCATTCGCCTACGGCCTGGCGATCTTTATCCTGCTTCTTATGGCCACCTACAAATGGACCAATATGGAACTGGGCGACGCCGTCCTGCGCCGCCTGCGCAGCTTGCTGGGTGTATTCGTGGCCGCGGTCATGTACTTCACCATCGTTTTCCACCTGACCAACATCTACGAAACGCAGCACCACGGCGCCGAGAAATTCATTCTGCTTGAAGGTGGCATCTACACCACCGTATTCTGGATCGGCGAGATCATCATTGGCGGCATTCTTCCCCTGCTGATGATCTTTGCCCCCGGCCTTAAAGACAACCGTAACAGCCTCGGCCTGATCAGCGCCATGGTAATCCTCGGCGGACTATCCAAGGTCTATGTCACCGTGATTGGCGGCCAGGCCTATCCCCTGGAAATATTCCCCGGCTATGAAGTCAGCAGCTCTTTCTATGATGGCATGACCTACAGCTACAGCCCGAGTCTGCCAGAATTCCTGCTGGGACTCGGCGGCGTCGCCGTAGCACTGTTCCTCGTGGTCTTCGCCCTGAAAGCGCTGAAGTTTCTGCCGATGTCACTGTCAGACAAGGCTGTTGATCCACACGCGAAGTAGCAGTGAATAACTAATAGTGAACAGTGAATAGTGATAAAGCCCAATCGTAAGATCGCCCGCTTTTCACTGTTCACTATTCACTATTCACTATTCACTTGATGAGCGAAGCTCATCATCATGCGCGTCTTCATCTCCGCTGCCCTCAAGTCCTCCGGCAAGACCACTGTCAGCATCGGCCTGTGTGCGGCCCTGAAACAGCGCGGGCTGAACGTACAGAGCTTCAAGAAGGGTCCTGACTATATCGACCCCTACTGGCTGTCACAGGCCACCGGGCGCAACTGCTACAACCTTGATTTCTACACCATGGAACGCGACGAGATCCTCGCAACCATGGCGATGCGTGCAGCCGGTGCGGATATTTCCCTTATCGAAGGCAACAAGGGACTGTATGACGGCCTGGACCTGGACGGCAGTAACAGCAATGCGGCTCTGGCCACTCTCACGCGTACGCCCGTCATCCTGGTGCTGAACGCACAGGGCATGACTCGCGGTATAGCCCCGCTGATCCTGGGTTACCAGGCTTTCGATAAAAACGTCGAAATAAAGGGCGTTATTCTCAATCGCCTTGGCGGTTCCCGCCATGAGGCCAAGCTGCGCAATGTTATCGAGCACTACACCGATGTTGATGTTATCGGTGCCATTCACAACGATCCACGCTTCGATATCGACGAACGCCACCTTGGCCTGATGCCCGGCCATGAAGACCCTTTCTGCAGCAGGAAAATCGGCCTGCTGGCCGAGGCGGTCAATGAACAGGTCAATCTCGACCAGCTGCTCGATATTGCCGGCAACACGGCTGATCTGCCTGCTGCCGGCATAAGCCTGCCACAACCTGAACATCATAAGCAGGATATCCGTCTTGGCCTGGTGCGCGGCTCGGCCTTCGGCTTTTACTACCCCGACGACCTTGAAGCCCTGGAAAATGCCGGTGCAAAAATCATTGAAATAGACCCGGAGCAGGATGCTACACTGCCCTCGCTGGATGCACTGTTTATCGGCGGTGGCTTTCCCGAAACCCATATGAGCGAACTGCAGGCCAATACCGGCCTGCGAGAGTCGATAAAATCGGCCATTGACCAGGGCCTGCCCTGCTATGCTGAATGCGGCGGCCTGATGTACCTGGCAAAATCCATTGAATGGAATGGTTCCAGCGCCACCATGGTCGGCGCCATCGATGCCGATATTATTATGGAAAAACGCCCGCAGGGCCGGGGTTATGTGCAGCTGGAAGAAACCGGCGACAGTCCATGGCCAGGGCGCAGCGATAAAATCATCAATGCGCATGAATTTCACTATTCACGTTTTAAAAACGTGGCGAAAAATGTTAAATTTGCCTACCGTGTCAAAAGAGGCACGGGCATCAACGGCGAGGCCGATGGTTATCTCTATAAAAACCTGCTCGCCAACTACACGCACCAGCGCAATACACTGAACAACCCGTGGGCAAAACGTTTTATCGACTTTGCCCGCCAGATTAAGCAAACGAACCAGACACAATAGAATCTATGATCACTGTAACTGACGGCGCCGCCGCGCAAATCAAACTCTCCGCCGAACAGGGCAAGGCCGAGGGCATGGCCCTGCGCATTGCCGCTACGCGTAATGACGATAACAGCATTCATTACGGCATGGGTTTTGACGACAGCAAGGAAGAGGACATCAGCATCAGCGCTGGTGATATTGAAATTATTGTTTCACCGGCAAGCGCCGAGCTGCTGAAGGACACCACTATCGACTTTGTCGAGCTCGAGCCGGGCAAATTCCAGTTTATCTTTCTCAACCCAAACGATCCCAACTACAAACCCCCGGCTGAATAGGCCGGTACCGGGCATAAGTCACACATGACTGAACAGGCATCTTTTGAGTGGAGCCGTCCATCGCTGACACTGCTCTACCGGGTGACCAGCACGCTCAGTTCGGCCAATACAAAGACACAAATCCTCAACGACCTGCTGTTTTTGCTGAAACAGCACTTCAATGCGGCTGCCGGCTCCATACAGCTGATAACCGATGAAGGCATAATGAGCCTGACCGCCTATTACGGTATCAGCGAGGACCAGGCCAACAGCATCCAGCACGCACCTATCGACGGCCACCTGTTCAGTTTTGAAACAGACGTTATCGACGAAATCCAGATTCGTGACAACGAACTGGATGCCGACGATCTTCCCCCAACCCAGCTCTGTATTCCGGTACGCTACAAGATTCGTACGCTTGGCGTCATCAACCTGTTTGTCGATCATAATGTCAATATTGACGAGGAAACCGCCTACCTGCTGCTGTCTGTCGGCGCCCATCTTGGCGAGTTCTTCGAGCGTGACAAGCGTGAACAGATCCGGCGCAAACAGCTGATCAAGGAAGAACGCAATATTATCGCCAATGAACTGCATGACTCGCTGGCCCAGACCCTGGCCTCCCTGCGTTTCCAGGTACGCATCCTCGACCAGAGCGTGCAGCCCTTTGGCGATTTCATGGCCATCAAGACCATCGAATCCGTCGAACACGGTCTGGAAGAGGCCACCACCGATCTGCGCGAACTGATTGCCCACTGCCGCGTACCGATCGAGCAGCAGGGACTGGTTCCGGCCATCGAGCGCGCCGTGGAGAAATTCCGCAAGGATACCGGCATTCATATCCTGTTCCAGTCCAACGAGGAAACCCTGCACCTGCCCTCCAATATCGAGCTCAACGCCTACCGCATCGTGCAGGAGTCGCTGACCAATATCAAGAAACATGCCAGCGCCTATATCGTCCGTGTCCTGCTCAACCACGACGAGAACGGCAATGTGCGTATCCTGGTGGAAAATGACGGCAAGGGCTTCGACCAGCGCAAGATACACAGCGAGGAAGGCGAGCACCTGGGCCTGACTATTATGAAGGAGCGCGCCCGCCATCTTGGCGGCAATCTGAAAATCGAAACCGAACCCGATGAAGGTACACGCATCGAGCTGAGCTTCCAATATAAAGACGCTGAAGACAATTCGTGATAAATTCTATGCTTTCGCAGTATCGATAAGGCAGACAGACAACCATGCGCGTAATAATCATTGATGACCATGCCCTCTTCCGCGACGGCCTCAGGGGATTGCTGGAACAACGCAGTATCGACGTTGCCGGCGTGGCCGCAGACGGCAGGGAAGGCATAGAGCTGGCGCAGAAGATTCGGCCGGACATTATCCTGCTGGACCTGCGCATGCCGAAAATGGGTGGCCTGGACGTATTGCCCGTGCTGCGCAAGGAGCTGCCGGACACGCCCGTGGTCATGCTCACCACCAGTAACGATGAAAGTGACCTGATCAAGGCCCTGCGCACCGGCGCCCAGGGCTATTTGCTGAAAGATATGGAACCGGAAGAGCTGGTCGCCGCCCTGCGCGACATCGAAAAGGGCAAGAACGTGGTAGCCGCCGATCTCACCGACGCCCTGGCGCGCATGGTACAGGGCGATACCGGCGTCGATGACGATGATGGCCCGTTTTCCGAGCTGACCCCGCGCGAAACCGAAATCCTCTGCCTGCTGGCCGAAGGCCAGAGCAACAAGCTCATTGCCCGCAACCTCGGCATTTCCGACGGCACGGTAAAACTGCACGTCAAGGCCATTCTGCGCAAACTCAATATCCACTCACGCGTGGAAGCCGCGGTAATGGCGGTTGAGCACGGGCTGAGAAACAAGGAAAAAAGCTGATTTTTCCGCAAATGAACGCAAATAAACGCAAATCTTAAAAAAACAATAATCGTATTATCCACAGATGAACGCAGATAAACACAGATGGGTTTCGTTCATCAGAGAATATCTGTGTTTATCTGCGTTCATCTGTGGAAAAAATTAAGCTTTAGTTTT
>DRLE01000231.1 GCA_011051475.1 Gammaproteobacteria bacterium | reverse complement strand
GAACCGGTCATCCTGAGTGGAGCGCAGCGAAACCGAAGGATCTTTAGCCGAGCCGCCCGCACCGTGGCATAAGATTCTTCGCTATCGCTCTGAATGACAGCGAACCGGTCATCCTCAGTGGAGCGTAGCGAAACCGAAGGATCTTTAGCCAGCCGCCTGTACCGTGGCACAAGATTCTTCGCTATCGCTCTGAATGACAGCGACCCTGTCATCCTGAGTGGAGCGCAGCGAAACCGAAGAACCTTTAGATCGGCCGCTTGCACCGTGGCACAAGGTTTTCGCTATCGCTCTGAATGGCAGATTTTCCGTCACCCTGACCTCGCCCTTACTGCGCAATTCACAGACAACAGGCCATAGAAAGGACGTTTAGGCTTAAGTCCGCACCAACAAAGCCTTATATGAAGCAGCGCTTCATTGATATAATTCCACTCCTGCACCTTGTCTAACGCGCCGCATCAAAGGATAATTCGCATCTCTAATACACCCCGATAAATCCAGGTAGCCGTGCTTAACCTCCCCTTACCCGAAAAACAGTCCGAAACACGCTGGTACAAGCTCTATGGCAGTGCCCTGGCGCTGGCCATTGTCGAGGCCTCGCAGCGCCATAAGAACGGGCCGGTGGTGGTGATTGTCGAGGATGTGACCCACGCCGATGCGCTGACGCGTGAGATTGCCTTCTACAAGGATGAAAAACAGCAGATCCTGCACCTGCCGGACTGGGAAACCCTGCCCTACGATATTTTCTCGCCGCACCAGGACATTATTGCCGAGCGCCTGACCACGCTGTTTGCGCTGGACAAGATCCGCAGCGGCGATATTCTGATTATTCCACTGAACACCCTGGCGCAGCGCCTGCCGCCGCGAAGCTATATTCACGGCAATGTGCTCAGCCTGAAAACCGGGCAGACGCTGGACCTGGCCGGGTTTCGCCGCAAACTGGAGGCCAGCGGCTATATTAATGTCAGCGAGGTGATGGAACACGGTGAGTTCGCCATACGCGGTTCGATTATCGATCTGTTTCCGGCTAGCGCCAGCATGCCCTACCGCCTGGACCTGTTTGATGATGAAATCGAGACCATCCGCTGCTTTGACCCGCAAAGCCAGCGTTCCGACAACACGGTGGACAGGGTTGAACTGCTGCCGGCGCGCGAGTTTCCCACCGACGAGGCCGGTATTGCCAAATTCCGCAGCCGCTACCGCGAACTGCTCGGCGGTGATCCGCTGAACAGTGTTATCTATAAGAGCGTGTCCGACGGTATTATGCCCAGCGGCATTGAGTATTACCTGCCGGTGTTCTTCGACGATAACGCGCTGGAGACCCTGTTCGACTACCTGCCGAAATCCGCCCTGTTTATCGCCCCCGAGCAACTGCAGGAACAGCTGCAGGCCTTTGAGACGGAAGTCAACGAGCGCTATGAGCAGCGCCGCCATGATATCGAACGCCCGATACTGTCACCCGAATACCTCTACCAGGGCACGGCCGAGATAAGCCGCGCGCTGGAACAGCTCAGCCGCATCATAACCAGCACAAAAAAAAACCCGTTAAAACGCCCCGATAAAGAATCGGCTGAAGGCCAGGATGCCAATGTAAAGACGCCACCCGATCTTATCCTGCAGACCCGGCTGGAAGAACCGGCGCAGGCGCTGGACAACTTTATCGGTAATTATCCCGGCCGTATGCTGTTCGTGGCCGAAACCAGCGGCCGCCGCGAAGTCCTGAACGAACTTCTAAACGGCCTTAAGATTTATCCAAAAGTCTTTGAAAAATGGACGGATTTTGTCCATAGCGACGAGCGCATCGGGATTACCGTATCGGAGATCGGTCAGGGCCTGATGCTGCTTGCCTCCGACAGGCTGGATACCGAAATCGCACTGATTACCGAGTCGCAGATCTACGGCCAGCGCGCCCTGCAGAAACGCCGGCGCAAGCGCCGCGGCCCGGATGCCGATTCCATTGTTCAGAACCTCACCGATCTGACCATCGGCGCGCCGGTGGTGCATATCGACCACGGCGTCGGTCGCTATATGGGCCTGGAAAAGCTCAGCGGCGAGGGCTATGACGCCGAGTTTCTGCTGCTGCAGTATGCCGGCAATGACAAGCTCTATGTACCGGTCTCCTCGCTGCATCTGATCAGCCGCTACACCGGCTCCTCGGCGGAAAACGCGCCGCTGCACAAGCTGGGCTCCGAGCAGTGGGCCAGGGCGCGCAAAAAGGCGGCGAAACAGGCGCGCGATGTGGCCGCCGAGCTGCTCGATATCCACGCCCGCCGCGCCGCGGTCAAGGGCCGCAGCTATCAGTACGATGAGCACGAATATATCAGCTTCTGCAACGGTTTTCCCTTCGAGGAAACCGAGGACCAGGAAAACGCCATCAAGGCCGTACTGGCCGATCTGCGCAGCGAGCAGCCCATGGATCGCGTGGTTTGCGGCGATGTCGGCTTCGGCAAGACCGAGGTCGCCATGCGCGCCGCCTTTGCCGTCGCCAGCTGCGGCAAACAGGTGGCGGTGCTGGTGCCCACCACTCTGCTCGCCCAGCAGCACTACCAGAACTTCGCCGACCGCTTTGCCGACTGGCCCATCAAGGTAGCCGGCATGTCGCGCTTCAACAGCCCCAAAAAGCAGAAGGAAACTCTGCAGGCGCTGGCCGATGGCAAGGTCGATATCGTGATCGGCACCCACAAGCTGCTGCAGAAAAGCGTGAAATTCAGGGACCTGGGCCTGGTCATTGTCGATGAAGAGCACCG
>DRLE01000230.1 GCA_011051475.1 Gammaproteobacteria bacterium | reverse complement strand
GCAGATCGCTGCGGCGTCCATGCAGCAGACGCAGCTGGTTTTCATCGAGCAGCAGGGCAAAGGAGCCGCGCCCGACCATGCCCTTGGTCTTGTCAAACAGCGTAGCCAGAATATCGGCATCATACTTCGCCCGCAGCACACCAATAAGCTTGCCGGAAAGATCGTTAATGGCGCTGCTGAAAATAATAACCGGGCGACCCAGCTCGAAAATAACCGGGGAGCGATAACCCAGGGGGTGGTTCTGTTCGCGCAGACGGTAAAAATAGGGGTGCGCGCTTTCATCAATGCCGATATTATCCTGCACGGTATCAAGAATATTGACGCCATGTTTGTCGAGGATGGCATAGGAAAGAATAACGTCCTGCTGGCGGGACGCCAGGGCGCGCAGTATTTCAAGCAGTGCCTGGCGGTTAAAAGGCGGTTCGGCCTTGCGCACCAGAAATTCGTTAATCGCAGGCAGCGCGGCCTCGGTTTTCAGATAGCGCGCATTCTGCTCGTTGAAACGGTCTACGCGATCGGCATAATGGCGGGCGGCGGAAATCAGGCTCTTGTTGGCGCTTTCGCGCAGGCTGTTGCTCATGCTGTAGGCATCGAGCACGGCAAGCACGGCCAGCGAGGTGGTTACAATGACCAGAAAGGCCGTCACCAGCTTGGCACGCAGGGTATATCGCCGTGCAATAAAAATACCGATAATTAACAGCAGGATACCGCTTACAACCAGTAATCCTGCAATTTCCAATAACACAGCAGCTACCTTTTGACTGTTTTATGAAGGGGGTGCAAAGTATAAGCTTTTTCGCGCCTGAACCTCTTTAATTATATGCTATTGTGAACATTTTACCCGTCTGGATAAAATACTGTGAACAAAAACACCTGTCTTTACGGTAACTGGGATTCGGCCATTACCCCGGCCCTTATTGTCAGTGACAGCCTGTCGCTGGATGAACCCCGCCTGAGCGCCAATGCGCTCTACTATATCGAACGCCGGCCGCAGGAAAACGGCCGCTGCGTGATCGTTCAGGTAACAGGCAAGGATAGAATCGATCTCCTGCCGCCCCCCTACAGTGCGCGCTCTCGCGTACACGAATACGGCGGTGGCGCCTATTATGTGGCCGCAAAGGCCGGGCGCGATACGGTTTATTTTGTCAACGACGCCGATCAGGACATCTATCGCGTATTCGAGGGGAATATCGAGCGCCTTACCACCGCTGCACACCGGCGTTTTGCCGACTTCATTTCTGATGACAAAAACCAGCGCCTGATAGCGGTGTGCGAAGAACACCATGAGCAGAAAGTGATCAACACCCTGGTCAGCATCGATATCGACAGCGGCGAGATTACAAGCCTGCAGCAGGGCGAGGATTTCTATGCCAGCCCGAGGATCAGCCCGGACAGTCGCTGGCTTTGCTGGCAAAGCTGGAACCATCCGAACATGCCCTGGGACAGCAACCGCCTGTGGCTGGCCGAGATCAGCGCCAGCGGCGAACTGTCTTCTCCCGTCACTATTGCCGGTGGCGATGGCATTTCGACCTTCCAGCCACAGTGGTCGCCCGACGGATGGCTCTACTATGTTTCAGATGACGATGGCTGGTGGCACATTTACCGTTGCCATGTCGAGACCGGCGCGTCGAATGAAAAACTGACCTCGGGCGAAAAGGAGTTCGGCCTGCCGCAATGGGTATTTGCACAATCGACCTTTGCCTTTCTCGATCAACACACCCTCGTCTGCAGCTACCAGGACAGCGGCCGCAATATTCTCGCCACGCTGGACCTGCGCCAGACAGCGGAAAACCGCGAACCCCGGCCTGTCGGCAACCGCTGGCAGAGCTTCGACGGTATCTGCGCCCGGGACGGTCGGCTGTGCTTTATCGGCGCCGCGCCGGACTGTTTCCCCCAGCTTGTTGACGCCCGCCTGCAGCCGCCCGGCAAAGCGCAAACACCGACCGGTCAAGCAGCTGGGCAAACAGCCCGTCAAAACCTGGACGGTCATATTGTTCAGTCACCCTCAAAGCTGCCGGTCGCGGATGAGTACTACGCCCGCGCAGAGCCGGTCTGCTTCAATAACCGCCACGGGCAAACGGTATATGCCAACTATTATCCACCAACCCACCCCGAGCACAGACCGGACACAAACCAGGCACCGCCACTGATCGTAATCTGCCACGGTGGCCCGACCGGGCAGAGCAGCCTGGCACTGGACCCGCGCAAGCTGTTCTGGACCTCGCGCGGCTTTGCCCTGCTCGATGTCAACTACAGCGGCAGTACCGGTTATGGCCGCGAGTACCGCGAGCGCCTGCAGGGCAAATGGGGCGTACTGGATGTGCAGGACTGCTGCGACGCCGCCCTGCATGCCGTGGAACAGGGTCTGGCCGACAAAGAACGCCTGATTATCCGCGGCAGCAGCGCCGGCGGCTTTACCGTGCTGGCGGCACTGACCTTCGAGCAGGTGTTTTCCGCCGGCGCCAGTTACTACGGCATTTCCGACCTGTGTACCCTGGCCACCGACACCCACAAGTTCGAGGCGCGCTATCTCGACCGTCTGGTCGGCCCCTGGCCCGAGCAGAAAACCCTCTATGAACAACGCTCACCCATCAATCACAGCGACCAGCTCAACTGCCCGGTTATCTTCTTCCAGGGGCTGGAAGACAAAGTGGTGCCAAAGGAACAGGCCGAGGCCATGTTCAGGGTACTGGCCGACAAGGGCCTGCCTGTAGCCGCGCAGTACTACCCCGGCGAACAGCACGGCTTCCGCCAGGCCGAAACCATTATGCAGTCACTGGAGAACGAACTGGCGTTTTACCAGTGGGTGCTGGATCTGAAAGACAAGGACCAGATACATTTCAGCGGCGCGATTGAAGTTAAAAACTTAGGAACGTCTGACTAATAGTGATTTTGTCATCCTGAGCGCAGCGTAGCGAAGCCGATCGTTACATGGATGTAACTTCAGGGCAATGCAGGAGCAATTGCCGAAGGATCTTTTGCCACCGTGCAATCAGCTGCTTACGGAGTATAAGATTTTTCGGTAACTGCTCCTGCGTTACCCTAATACCGTCCATCCATGGACATATCGACTCCACTTCGTTCCGCTCAAAATGACATTAATCAGCGATTTCCTTAAAAGCGCCAGGGCGCAAATAACGCAAAACACGCGAATAAAAACAAACCATAGTATTTCGCTTTTCTTTGCGCATTTTGCGTTATTTGCGGCCCAAAAAAGTTTTTAGCTTTGCCTCTGTGGTAAATTCCCTTTATGCTTTCCCAACTCTGGTTCGCCTTTTTTGTCGCTTCCTTTGTCAGCGCCTGTTACGAATGGCTGGTGAACGGCCAGGCGGATATCTTTGCCACCCTGATCCAGTCCACCTTCGACATGGCGGGCCTGAGCGTGGAGATTGCCATCGGCCTGATCGGCGTGCTTGCGCTGTGGCTGGGTTTTTTCAGCATTGCCGAACGCGCCGGCATGATTCAGCTGCTGTCGCGCGCACTCGAACCGCTGTTTCTGAAACTCATGCCCGAAGTGCCGAAAAACCACCCCTCGCACGGCAGCATTACCATGAATATTGCCGCCAATATTCTCGGCCTCGACAATGCCGCCACGCCCATGGGCCTGAAGGCCATGCAGGACCTGCAGAGCCTGAACCCGTCACAGGATACCGCCAGTAACGCGCAGATCCTGTTCCTGGTGCTCAATACCTCATCCCTGACCCTGCTGCCCGTCACCATCTTTATGTACCGCGCGCAGCTGGGTTCGGCCGACCCGACGGCGGTATTTCTGCCGATACTGATGGCGACATCGGCCTCCACCCTCACCGGCCTGCTGGCCGTGGCCTGGGTGCAGAAGATCAACCTGTTCAACCGCACGGTGGCCGCCTACTTTGCGGTCTTTGCCATTGTGCTGGCGGCGCTGGCCAGTTTCCTGGTATCGCTGCCGGCAGAAAAAATGGCCGAGTCTTCCAGCCTGCTGGGCAACTTTATTCTGTTTGGCATTATTATGCTGTTTCTGGTCTACGGCTGGCGCAAAAAGGTGGATGTTTACGACGCCTTTATCGAAGGCGCGAAGCAGGGCTTCGATATCGCCATACACCTGATTCCCTACCTGCTGGCCATGCTGGTCGCCATCGGTCTGCTGCGCAGCAGCGGCGTGCTCGACCTGTTGCTGCAGGGCATCGACAGCCTGGTATCGAGCCTCGGCATGAACACCGACTTTATCGGCGCCCTGCCCACCGCCTTTATGAAACCACTCAGCGGCAGCGGTGCCCGCGCCATGATGCTGGAAACCATGAACACCTACGGCGTCGATTCCTTCCCCGCCACCGTCGCCGCCATTATGCAGGGCAGCACCGAGACTACCTTTTATGTACTGGCCGTCTACTTCGGCAGCGTCGGTATCAAAAAAGTCCGCCATGCGGTTGGCTGCGCGCTGCTGGCCGATCTTGCGGGGATAGTCACGGCCATTTATGCGGGTTATCTGTTTTTTTAAAAAACATATTCACCACAGAGGACACGGAGGTCACAGAGAAAAGACATTGTTGTGTTTTACTTTTCACTGCGGCGCAGAAAAAATAAAAACTCTGTGTCCTCCGTGTCCTCTGTGGTGAAACCCTTCTTACACTGGCAATTGCTCGCCAAATGCTTTAAAACAACCCCATGCTGAAAACACCCGCGCTTATATTGCTGCTGCTCTCACTCAGCGCCTGTTCCATGGACAGGATGATGGTGAAGGCCTCCATGCCGATGATCGAAAGCGGTATCGAGGCCATGAACCAGGAGGATGACCTGCAGCTTGTGGCCGAGGCCATGCCGGCCAATATCAGCATGATGAACAGCCTGATCCATATGGACCCGGAAAACATCCGGCTGCATGTCTATGCCGCGCAGGCCTATTACGGCCTGTCCTACGGTTTTACCGAGGACAGCGAAAAACAGCGCGCCGACCGCTTCTACCAGCGCGGCCTCAAACACGGCCTGATCGCGCTGCAGCTACTGGGCATCGAAAACATTAAAGCCATGCACCCGGACGAGCTGGAGCAGCAGCTGCAGAACATCGGCGTCGAGCATGTCGATGCCCTGTTCTGGACCGCCAGCAACTGGGCCAAATGGATAGACCTCAACCGTGATGACCCGGCCAGTCTGATCCAGCTGCCCAAACCGACGGCCATGATGCAACGCGTGCTGGAACTCGACGAGACCTTTTACTACGGCAGCGCGCATATGTATTTCGGCGTTTATTACGGCGCTCGGGCACCCATGCTGGGCGGTGACTTTGAAAAATCACGCTGGCACTTCGACCGCGCCCGGCAGATCAATGACAACAAACTGCTTATCGTCGATCTGCTGCAGGCGCAGTACCTGTCACGGCAGATGTTCGACCGCGAGGATTTTCATCGCCGCCTCACCGCCATTGTCGATGCGCCCGATGATCTTTATCCCGAACTCGCCCTGCTTAACCAGATTGCCAAACGCAAGGCCGGATTGCTGCTCGAAAAGGAAGACCAATGGTTCTGAAAAAACGCCTAATCAGCCTGTTTGCCACGCTGCTGCTTACGCTCGGCACGCAGGCAACCGCCGAGCAAACCTGGACACTGAAATTCGCCACCCTGATTCCCACCGGCACCAGCTGGACGAAATCACTGGATGACTGGATTCACGAGGTCGAAGAGAAAAGCAACGGCCGCCTGAAATTCAAGCTCTATGCCGGCGGCGTAATGGGTGATGAACCGGACGTGCTGCGCAAGATCCGCAAGGGCCAGCTGCATGGCGGTCTGTTCAGCGGCTATGGCATCGGTCGCATCTATTCACCGGCGCGCATACTCGAACTGCCCTTTCTGTTTACCAGCACCGATGAATCCGACTATGTACGCGAACAGCTGATGCCCGAGATCGAGGCCGGTTTTCGTGACAAGGGCTTTGAGCTCATCGGCTGGCCGGAAGTCGGCTTTATCCATTTCTTCTCCAAACACAGGATCGAATCCATCGAGGACATGCGCAAAAGCCGCATCTGGATGTGGCAGGGCGACCCGCTGAGCGAAGCCCTGTTCGAGGCCGCCGACATCAAACCGGTGCCGCTGTCCATTATGGATGTCTATCCGCAGCTGTCGGCAAAACACGGCAGCATCGACACGGTATACATGTCACCCTTCGGCGCCATCGCCCTGCAATGGTATTCAAAGGTCAAATACGCCAGCCACCTCTCGGTCACCAACGCCATCGGCGCCGTCGTGGTCAGCAAGCGCTTCTACGACAAACTGCCGCCCGACCTGCAGCAACTGCTCAAGGAAAGCGGCATAAGAGCCAGCAATGAAATCCGCGAACAGACCCGCAGGGAAAACACCAGAAGCAAGCAACTGCTGATCGACAACGGCATCGAGTTTGTCTGGGACTGGAATGAGGAAGACATGAAAGAATTTATACAAATACGCGATAGCGCGGCGCGGCAGTTGATTGACAGCGGGTATATTCCGGCGGAGTTTTATGCGCGGGTGATGGAACTGCTTGATGCGTATCGCCACCGCGATACGCATAGTGAATAGATAATAACGAATAGTGAATAGTGTTTTTATCCAGCTGGTTAGAATAAATATCGCAGTCACCTCCTCTGACTGCGGCAAATCTTCCTGCCGCCACTCATATTTAACCACTACACCCCAAACCAGCACCCCCCTGCCGAAGGCAGGACAACACTATTCACTATTCACTATTCACTATTCACTGCGGCGCAGCCACGGAGTACGCCATGCGCACGCGACTTGAACAACTCAACCAAAAGCTGCAACAACTCGAAACCGCACTCGCCGCCACCAGTCTTTTCCTGCTGCTAACCCTGTCCGTCGCGCAGATCCTGATCCGCAACTTCCTCGACTTCGGTTATCCTGAAATTGATATTATCAACCGGCACCTGCTGGTTATCTGCGGGCTTTCCGGCGCGGCGCTTGCCTCGGCCAGAGCCAGCCATATTAAAACCGATGCCCTGAATATTCTGCTCAGCGCACGGGCAAAACAGTTACTGCATCCCTGGCTACAGGTTTTCGCTTCGATGGTCTGCCTGGCGCTGGCGTATTTTTCCGTAATCTTCGTCATGGATGAATGGCAGTACCTGCCGGTAAACGAGCGCTGGACGCTGCCGTTTATTTTTATCTATCCGCTCGGCTTTATCCTGATGGGTATTCACTTTGCCATTCACTTTGCAATTAAGGCAGTGAACACCCCGGCGGGCGAGCAATGATTTTTCTTGTGCTTATCCTGGTATTGCTGGCGCTGGTCGGCGCGCCGCTGTTTACCGTGCTCGGGGCCGGCGCGCTGCTGGCCAGTGTGGCCGATGACATCAGCCCGGATATTCTCATTATCGAAATGAACCGCCTGAGCAGCTCGCCCAATATGATCGCCCTGCCGCTGTTTATCCTTGCCGGCGTGGTTATGGCCAATGGCGGCGCGCCGCAGCGACTGGTGCGTTTCTACCGCGCCGCTTTCGGTTTTCTGCCCGGCGGTATCGCCATCGTCGCCCTGGTCAGTTGCGCCTTTTTTACCATGTTCTCCGGCGCCTCCGGCGTTACCATCCTGGCGCTGGGCGGCCTGCTATATCCGATTCTGAAAAACGAGGGCTACGCGCAGAACTTCAATCTCGGCCTGCTCACCACCTCCGGTTCACTGGGCCTGCTGTTTCCGCCCAGCCTGGCCATTATCGTTTATAGCATCGTTGCCAATGTCAGCATCGAGAAGATGTTTATGGCCGGTCTGCTGCCGGGGCTACTGCTGATCATTATGCTCAGCCTGTACAGCCTGTATCAGGGCAGGCGCTGCCAGGTACCACGTCATGCTTTTCATCTGCGCGAGGCGCTCATTGCCGCTCGCCATTGTTTCTGGGACCTGCTGCTGCCCTTTGCCATTGTCATGGGCATCTTCGGTGGCTTTGTTTCACTGACCGAAGCGGCAGCAGTGACCGCAAGCTATGTACTCATTGTCGAAAGCCTGGTTTATAAAAGCATTAACCTGAAACAGAAAACAGTCAGCCTGCTGACTGAAACCAGCCTACTGTTCGGCAGCCTGATTATTATCCTGCTGATAGCACTGGGCCTGACCAACCTGCTGATCGATGCCCAGATTCCCATGAGGCTGCTCGATTTTATCGAGCGCTATATCGATTCGAAAATCGAATTTCTTATCCTGCTGAATATCTTTCTGCTGCTGGTGGGCGCTGTTATGGATATCTTTTCCGCCCTGCTGGTTGTGGTTCCCCTGCTGCTGCCGCTGATTGCACGCTACGACATCCACCCGGTACACCTGGGCATTATCTTCCTTGCCAACCTTGAGATCGGTTATTCCACACCGCCGGTAGGCATCAACCTGTTTATCGCCAGCCAGCGTTTCTCACGCCCCGTGCTTACCCTGTTTCGCGCCACCCTGCCTTTTCTGCTTATTATGCTGCTATGGTTATTAGCCGTCACTTATATGCCTGTACTTTCGCTGTGGTGGCTATAAAAAAGATTAAAAAATTCACGGCTTTATGCAAAAAGTTAATGCAAAATCCGTTTTACAGGGTTATTCTTGTTCTAATTTTGTCGACCAATAACAAGGAGCTGCAATATGTCAAAACCCTGGTTGAAAAGCTACCCGCCTGGCGTACCTGCCGAGATCGACATTAATGAATACTGTTCTGTTGCCAATATCTTTGACAGCAGTGTTTCCGAATTTTCCGACCGCCCGGCCTATACCAACTTTGGCAAAACCCTGAGCTTCCGGGATGTCGACGTCTATACCGCACAGCTTGGCGCCTACCTGATAAATGAACTGAAGCTGGAAAAGGGTGACCGCGTCGCGGTAATGATGCCCAACCTGCTGCAGAACCCGATTGCCATCTTTGCCATTCTGCGCGCCGGCCTGGTGGTGGTAAATACCAACCCGCTGTATACCGAACGTGAGCTCAAGCACCAGCTGAATGACTCCGGCGCCAAAGCCATTATTATTGTTGAGAACTTCGCGCACGTACTTGAAGCCGTAATCGATGAAACCCCGGTCGAGCATGTCATTACCACGCGCATGGGCGACCTGCTCTCCCCCTTGAAAGGCTTTGTTATCAACACCGTGGTAAAACATATCAAAAAGATGGTGCCCCGGTTTCATATTAAAAACGCCGTCACTCTTAAACAGGCACTGAAGGCCGGCTCCCGCTACCGCTTCCACACCATTCCCACCAATCATGAAGACATCGCCTTTCTGCAATACACCGGTGGCACCACCGGTGTTTCCAAGGGCGCCATCCTTACCAATAAAAACATGGTTGCCAATATGCTGCAGGCATCGGCCTGGATCAATGATTATATCGGCGACAAGCCGGCCATTATTATCACCGCACTACCGCTGTATCACATCTTTTCGCTGACCGCGAACTGTCTGGTCTTTATGCGCTTTGGCTGGTGCAACTATCTGATTACCAACCCACGCGATATCAAGGGCTTTGTCAGGGAACTGCAGTCGGTCGATTTTCGTGTCATGACCGGCGTCAATACACTGTTTAACGGCCTGCTGAATAACGAGGATTTCCGTAATCTCGACTTCAGCCATTTCGCCTTTGCACTCGGCGGTGGCATGGCCGTACAGCGCAGCGTGGCCGAGCGCTGGCGCGAGGTGACCGGCACCACCCTGATAGAAGCCTATGGCCTGACCGAAACATCACCGGCGGCCTGCATCAACCCGCTGACGCTGAAAGAATTCAATGGCAAGATCGGCCTGCCCATTTCCTCCACCGAAGTCTCCATACAGGATGACGACTGGAATGAACTGCCACTGGGTGAGCAGGGTGAAATCTGCATACGCGGACCGCAGGTCATGAAAGGCTACTGGAAACGTCCCAAGGAAACATCACAGGTATTAAGCAACGATGGCTGGCTGCATACCGGCGATATCGGCTTTATGGACGAGGACGGGTTTATACAGATTGTCGACCGCAAGAAGGACATGATCCTGGTGTCCGGTTTCAATGTATTCCCCAATGAAGTCGAGGATGTTATCGCCGCCCATGACTGCGTGCTTGAAGTTGGCGTTATCGGCAAGCCCGATGAGCACAGCGGTGAAGTGGTTATGGCCGTGGTGGTTAAAAGTGACGATTCGCTTACCGAAGAAGCACTGCGTGATTTCTGCCGTGAAAGCCTGACCAGTTACAAGGTACCGAAGTCCATTGTCTTTACCGAAGAACTGCCCAAGACCAATGTCGGCAAGATTCTGCGACGCGAGTTGCGGGACAAGTACATTACCGGAACCTGAAAAAAAGCTGCGCTTTTTTTAGTGAATAGTGAACAGTTGTTGCTGCTCCCTTTGCCAATATCGTTGCTCACTAATCATTTCACAAAAAAGAATATTCTCCGCTGGCAATAAACGCCAGCTCTTCCGGCGTGCTTTGCCGGTTCAGAATTTCATTTAACTCAGGAAAGCGGCCGAACTTTTCGATAACGTACTGGTGTTGCTTTGCGTATTCCAGATTCATGGCAAAAGGTCTGCGGTACTCTTCCGGAACATCTTCGAGCAGGCGGGTATAGGCCCTGACCGACAGCGCCTGCTTTTCGATGTCTTCTGCGTGCTGCAAGGGCAGGTAGAAAAAGCTGCGCTCGACCGAATGACAACGCATATCATCACCGGCACCCATGCCATCAATGCATAGAGCCTGTGCCTTTTCATCCTGGGCAAAGGCTTGCGGCGTGCCGCGATGGATATGGCGGGAGAACTGGTCGAGGAGAATAATCAGCGCCAGGCGGCCGCGGTAGG
>DRLE01000229.1 GCA_011051475.1 Gammaproteobacteria bacterium | reverse complement strand
TGCGCAGGTCCTCGGATTCATCCAGCGCCTTGGTCAGGGTCATGCCCAGGTCGAAGGGAATCATCTTGGCGATGCGGTCGACGAAACCGTAGGGCTGGCCCATGACGCGGCCGACATCGCGCACCACCGCCTTCGCCGCCATGGTGCCGTAGGTAATGATCTGCGAGACGCTGTCGCGGCCGTATTTCTGCGCCACGTAGTCGATCACCCGGTCGCGGCCTTCCATGCAGAAGTCGACATCGAAGTCAGGCAGGGATACACGCTCGGGATTGAGGAAACGTTCGAACAGCAGGTCGAACTCCAGCGGGTCGAGGTCGGTGATCTTCAGGGCATAGGCCACCAGCGAGCCGGCGCCGGAACCACGCCCGGGGCCGACGGGAATGCCGTTGTTCTTGGACCACTGGATAAAGTCGGCAACGATAAGGAAGTAGCCGGGAAAGCCCATATTGTTGATTACGTCCAGCTCGATCTGCAGGCGCTCTTCGTATTGCTTGCGCTTCTCGACATAGTCCGGGGCGCTCTCATCGAGCAACACCTTCAGGCGCTGTTCCAGGCCCTCGTAGGAAACCCGACAGAAATAGCTGGCCTCGGTCTCGCCCTCGGGAATCGGAAACTGCGGCAGATAGCTTTTGCCCAGCTCGATTTCCAGATTGCAGCGGCGGGCGATTTCAACGCTGTTGGCCAGCGCCTCGGGAATATCGGAAAACAGCTCGGCCATTTCCTCGCTGCTGCGCAGATACTGCTGCTCGCTGTAGTTTTTCGGCCGGCGCGGGTCGTCGAGGGTACGCCCGTCATGGATGCAGACGCGGGCCTCGTGGGCCTCGAATTCCTCGGGTTTGAGAAAACGCACGTCATTGGTGGCCACCACCGGCAGATCGTGCTCGATGGCCAGCTCCACCGCCTCGGCGATATAGGCCTCCTCGTTCTCGCGACCGGTGCGCTGCAGCTCGATATAGAAACGGTTGTCGAAGCACCCGGCCCACTGCTGCAGACGGCTGACGGCCAGCTCGCGCTGCCCGGCCAGCAGGGCGCGGCCGATATCGCCATTGCGCCCGCCGGACAGGGCAATCAGGCCTTCGGCGGGCCGACCACCGTCCTGCAGAATCCATTCGGCCTGGATGATCGGCACGCCACGGTGCTGGCCTTCGAGATAGCTGCGGGAAATCAGCCGCGACAGGTTCAGATAGCCGGCCCGGTTCTGCGCCAGCAGCACCATGGGATACGGCGCCTCCTGCTCGTCACCGTAGCGCACCAGGGCATCGACGCCGATAATGGGCTTGATGCCGGCGCCCAGCGCGGCGCGGGTGAACTTGACCATGGCGAACAGGTTGCTCTGGTCGGTCAGCGCCACCGCCGGCATGCCATCCTCGGCCACCGCCGCCATCAACGGCTTGACCCGCACCAGCCCGTCAACCAGAGAGTATTCGGTATGTACTCGCAGGTGGATAAAACGGGGTTCGACGGACACTGATGACCTCTTGATCTGGCGAAAAAATGAACAAAAACGGTGACATTACCGCGGCTCTTTAGTGTACCAAAACGCTGTGCGGGTGCGGGGTGATTTGTGAATTTTTTTGCCGCAAAGAACGCAAATAAACGCAAATTTTAAAAAACCGGATTTAGCCACGGATGAACACAGATATTTGGTTTGGAACAGGCCGATATACAGGCCGGCAATAGATCTGTTGCTTTTTTTGCCGCGAATAACGCAAAAAGCGCAAAATAAACAAAAGCTTTTCTTTGCGTTAATTTGCGTCCTTTGCGGCTAAATGCTTTTAAAAATCATTAACCGCTCACTCGGCTTATTTTATTGCCAGCGCCTCACGCACCGGCGCATAGCTTCGGCGGTGCTCGGGACAGGGCCCCAGACGCTGCAGGATTTCGCGATGGGCTTTGGTGGGATAGCCCTTGTGCCGGTCAAAGCCGTATTCGGGGTATTGCCGGTGCAGGGCCCGCATCTGCCGGTCGCGCTCGACCTTGGCCAGAATGGAGGCGGCGGCGATCTCGGCAACGCGGGAATCTCCCTTGATAATGGCGGTGGAAGCTATGGCGCAGTCCACCAGGGTTTTATTGCCGTCGACGAAAACGTGGTCGGGCGCCTGCGACAGGCTTTCCACCGCCGATTTCATGGCGAACAAAGAGGCCTGCAGGATATTCATTTCATCGATCTGCTGGGCGCTGACGCTGATTATGGAGAAGGCCAGCGCCCTGTCGCGTATCTCATCGAACAGATATTCGCGCTTTTTTTCACTGAGCTTTTTCGAGTCATCCAGACCGTCGATGCGCCGGTCCGGATCGAGAATGACCGCCGCAGCCACCACGCTGCCCGCCAGCGGCCCGCGCCCGGCTTCGTCGGTACCCGCCAGCAGGCCTGCAACACGGGGCAATTCTTCCTGCACGGATATTTTCATTAAGGTATTATTCCTGAAAAACAGCCTGTCATTGCGCGCGCAATGACGGCCATCTTAAACACCCTTAAACGTATAAGCAATGAACAACAGCGCCAAAACGGTCATGATTGTCGCCGGTGAAGCCTCCGGTGATGCTCATGGCGCACGCCTTGTTGAAGAGCTCAAAAAACTTGATAGCAATATCCGTTTTCGCGGCATGGGCGGCGATCACCTGCGCCAGGCCGGCGTGGATGTGCTTGTCGATATGGCCGAGCTGTCGGTTATGGGCATTACCGAGGTGCTGGCCAAATACCGCCTGATCAGGGCCGAGTTGAACCGTCTGAAAGACGAGATCCGCAAGCAGCCGCCCGACCTGCTGATTCTGGTGGACTACCAGGAATTCAACCAGCGCCTGGCGGCTTTCGCCAGAAGCATCGGGGTGAAGGTGCTGTTCTATATCGGCCCCTCGGTCTGGGCCTGGCGACCGAAGCGGGTCTATAAAATGGCGAAAATCGTCGACCACATGGCGGTTATCCTGCCGTTTGAAAAAAAGCTGTATGAAAAGGCCAATGTACCCGTAACCTTTACCGGCCATCCGCTGCGTGATGAGGTAATACGAGACAAAACACCACAACAGGCACGAGACAAACTGGCACTGGAAGAGCGCACCACCATTGGCCTGTTCCCGGGCAGCCGCAGCGGTGAAATCCGCCGTATTCTGCCCGTACTGCTGGACTCGGCAGAAATTATCCGCTACGAGGAAAAACGCAACGGCAAGCCGGACCTTCAGTTTGTATTACCGATAGCCCCCACTATCGGCAATGAGGATCTGGCACCCTACACAGAGAAGCTGGAATCACTGGGTGTACACTGCCTGAAACAGAACAGCAGCCAGGCGTTTTACGATATTATTCAGGCCTGCGATCTGGCTCTTACCGCCTCCGGCACGGCCACCCTGGAAATCGGGCTGCTTGGGGTACCCATGGTCATCGCCCATAAAATAAGCCCCCTCTCCTATTTCCTGCTGAAAAGGCTGGTTACCACAAAGTTCATCGGCCTGGTCAATATTATTCCCGGCAAGGCGGTGGTCAGGGAATTTCTGCAGAACGAGGCCACGGCCGAAAATATCAGTGCCGAGGCCCTGCGCCTGCTCAATGATGAAAAAAGCTATCAAAACATGCAGCATGAACTATCCTTATTAGGTCAGCAACTGGCTGGCGAGAGTGATGCCGATGAAAACAAAAACCCGGGGAACGGCTCACAAAATGTCGCCATGCTGGCTTATCAAATGCTAAATGATAGCTAAACAGCCTGCC
Organism: Gammaproteobacteria bacterium; assembly: GCA_011051475.1. Classification (GTDB taxonomy): domain Bacteria; phylum Pseudomonadota; class Gammaproteobacteria; order SZUA-229; family SZUA-229. The sequence continues at coordinate 378 of DRLE01000229.1, read as the reverse complement.
TGGCAAACAGTCTGCCGGTCAGTTTTTTCATTGTGAATAAAAATAATAAAACGCGTTTTATCCATTTCTGCCTGCTGCTCCTGTCCGCCATTTTCACTGGCGGCTGCGCCACCGTGCAAGGTCCGCCCAATCCGGACGACCCGCTGGAAAGCTTTAATCGCGCCATGTTTGAGCTCAATGACACCATGGACCGCTATGCCTTCAAACCGGTGGCAGAAGGATACAATTTCGTCATGCCCGACTTTGCCAGCAAGGGCGTCAGTAACTTCTATAGCAACCTCGATGACATTGTTGTGTTCTTTAACCAGCTGTTGCAGTTCAAACTGCATGCCGCCGCCATCACCTCCGCGCGCTTTGTCTTCAACTCCACCTTCGGCG
>DRLE01000228.1 GCA_011051475.1 Gammaproteobacteria bacterium | reverse complement strand
GAGGAATCGTTATCGATATTGTTCCAGGTGATATTGAAATCTACCGGGTAAAAACCGGCGGCCGTTGATGGCAGAGCGTCATTGGTGGTCAGGCCCAGATCGAAAATATAGCTACAGCCCGGCAGGATATCGGTGTTTGCCGGAATGTTCAGCTGGATGGTACTGCCAACGCCACCCGGCTGGGTGGCGCTTAAGGGGCCCATGGCCGGACAGCCCGGCGACTCGGTGACGTTAACCGTAAAGGCCGCAGTCGGCAGGCGAAACCCGCTGGCAACATCAACGCTGACAGAAACATCATAGGCCGTGGTTGCCGGCGCTACCGCGTTGGCGACGGAGAAAGTAAACAGGTCACCGGTGGTATTGGTGACTTCCGCGGCGCCGTTCCAGGTGCCGGCTGCGTCCATATAGGTGTTCGCGCGGGCAGCGTCGGCGGAAGTAAAGGAACTGGCGGTGGTCAGACTGGCATCGGCAAGAACATTTTGTGCCGGCAACAGAAAAACACTGCCCACAAAGAGAATTTTTGTGAGCAGTGTTTTCAGGTTATTTGTTTTCCCGCCATTAAACACTGGTAACTACTTTTGTAAAAACGGTGACTTGCAAATCACTGGCTGTTTTAAGGGCGGAAAAACAGGATATGACATGTCATCTTGTTCTTCATAAAACATGTCTAAAGTATAGTTGCTGAGAATGATTGTGCAGCCGATCCGTCATTTTTTTGACAGTAAAACCAACTTTTTTTGAATTCTGCCGGCGAATATATTTTTCTTTTAATTCAATAACTTATTTTAAGCCCGCAAAAATACCCGGGACGTTCTCAGGCCCGCACAACCATAAAGAAGTGGTTATTTTCTAACCGGCCATCAGGTAGCCGGCAGGAAGTCGATCGGGTAAAGAATAGTAATGGTCGGCACGCCTTCTTTGGCGCCGAAATTGAATTTCTTCACACGCGCGGCGATCTTTTTGTCCAGCGAGGGCGAGTCCATATCACTGGAGTCGACGCTGCAGGCGGAAACCTTGCCATCAGGTTCGATAGTAATCCGCAATACCATCTTGCCCTGCAGGGTCGGGTTCTTGCGCAGTTCGCGGTTGTAAATACGGTACAGCGCTGCCTTGTAACGGTCGAAAACAATCTGGATTTCCTCGTCGGTACGTGACGGTCCGGGACCACTGCTGAGTGGCTGTTCCTCACCGGCAAAGTCGGTGCCGATAGAACTTTCAACGCGGGAGAATTCTACCCCGCCGATACCTTCACCGGCACCACCGACATTACGACTGAGCGCGGCGGTATTGATGCCGCCACTGCTGGTACCGACATTGGAGGTAACCAGCGAGCGCGTGGTTTTCTTGGCCTTGCTGCCCTTGCCGGAGATCTTGGCACTGGCACCGAGCTTGGCTATCGGGGTATCGTCGATCAGGTCGGCAAAGTCATCCTTGAAGGCCATAAGACCGGCGCGCTCGGCTTTCTTGCGGGCCTTCTTGGCTTTTTCAGGCTGCGGCTTCTCTTCCTTCTGCTTCGCCTTGGGCTCTTCCGGTTTCTTTTCTTCCGGCTGTTTCGGCTTGGGTGGCGGCGGTGGCGGCTCTTTTTTCACCATCAGCTGCGCCAGACGCTCGGGCACTTCGACCACGACGACACGATCAGGCACGGGGATCTCCCACATGGGGATAAGCACACCCAGGGTAATGCTGAACAGCAGAACAATCAGCAGGATCTTGCGGAAGCGGCGCTGGTCATCGTCATTGTGATTCCATGGCATCTTCATGGGGCGGAATGGAAGCTCTTCCATTTCACGCTCGATCACAAACTCTTCCGCCAGCGCTTCCTCGCGCATCTGCAGGTTCAGACTTTCATCATTAAGCAGGTTGATTTTGGCGGTCAGGCTTTCAACTTCTTCATCACGCTTGTCGCGTATCGCCTGCAGTTCGGCAACACGGCTATCGTAGTTGATAACCTGTGCGCGAATACGGCGCATTTCCTTTTCCGCCTTTTCACGATCGAAGCCCTCGCCCCAGAACAGTTCACTGCCCCCGAGCTTGTCCAGTTTCTCCAGGTGGTCGCTTATCTCACTGAGGACGGCATAGCGCTGGCGCAGTTTCTTGAGCTCGTTAAGCTCTTCACTGATGTCGTCTTCCTGGTTTTCCAGTTCATTCAGACGTTCGTAGGCCGCATTAATCTGCTGATTAACTTCTTCCTGCTGTTTTGAAATATCGTCTGTCACTGGTATCTATACTGGTTATTGCTGCTAGTTCTTGCTTTTGGCTTTCTGGATAACCGCCAGGGAAATTTTCTCGTACCCGGCGCTGGTACAACTGGCCATGACCTTTTTAATCAGGCGAAAAGGTACCGTGCGCTGTGCCAGCACGGTCACTTCCTTGCTCTGCGATACCGTCTTGGTGCTGATACCGATAACTTTTTTCTGCTGCAGAGCCAGGCGCTCCTTGATCTCGCTGATAACCGGCTCCTTGCTTTCCAGAACATCCTGGGTCGCAATAACCGGGTCACCCTGTACCAGCACCTGGTCGGGCGTAATCATCACGACAACGGTTTCACGCGGCTTGGTTTCCACAATGGAATCCGGTAGCTGGATATTTTTCGGCGGCTCCATCACATCGCTGGAAGAGGAATTGACCAGCAGAAAGAACACCAGAATGGTAAACACGTCCATCAGTGACACCAGGTTAAGACCACCGCTGGTCAACCTGTTCTGGTTGCGCGACATGCGCTTCATGCGCCGGTTTTCTTTCTTCATGGCGCGTCACCTATGGATATATCGGGGAACAGCACAACCTGCTGCATGACATCGCCCTCGCCTTCACCACCTTCCTGACGGATAAAGGTGGCGCGCACCGCATCCATTACCGTGATCAGTACACGGTATTCAATATCCGGTTCCATCAGAACCAGAGCATCGGTTTTTTCGGGGTACTTGCCCTTGATTTTTACCAGGTACTCGGACAGGCGCTGCAGGTCATACAGCTTGCTGACATCGACATTACCTTCCTCGTCGGTAGCATTTTCGACCTCGTCCTGTTTAAGCAGGGGGAATCGCGCCAGCACCTGCTTGCCATTACCCAGTTCCAGCCCGCCCTTGCGCACGATAACCTCAATGGATAACTGCGGCTTGTTGGCATCCGCACTGCCCTGGCCTGCTGGCAGGCTGAGCTCAAGAATGGTAATGCGCGAGAACACCGCCGTAATCAGCAGAAACGGCACGAGCACAACCATCAGGTTAAGGAAGGTCGTGATATTGAGTTCAGGCGCCTCTTTCTGTGGCCGCCTGTAGTGATGTCTTCTAGCCATTCTTCGCAGCCAGTGCCGCCTGACGTTTGGCGAAATCTGCTATCAGGTTAAGGGTTTTGACAGAAGCCATTTCCAGGCTGTCGATAATCTCAACCGTCTTTGAAGAAATCATGGCATGGGTAATCAGCAGCGGGATCGCTGCCATCAGACCGAAAGCGGTGGTGTTCATGGCCACGGAAATACTGGCTGAAAGCATGTCGGCTTTTTCCGCCGGGTCGGCATTGGCTACCGCGGTAAAGGCCTCGATCAGGCCCATAATGGTACCCAGCAGTCCGAGCAGGGTACAGATATTGGCGAACAGGGCAATATAGGGTGTGCGTTTTTCCAGCGTCGGGATGATCTCCATCATGCTTTCTTCCATGGCGATTTCGATATCGTCACGACGACGCACCGAACCCTGCCGCGCCAGTCCCATATTGAGCAGGTTGGCAATTGCTGAATTATCATCGGCAATGGCTTCACGTGCCTGGTCGAACTCGCCGGCATCCAGCAGAGGATGAATCCTGTCCCAGACTTTTTTGTTTGCACTGCCAACACGCGTCAGCTTGATATATCTCTCGATACAGATCGCCACGCCAAAGGCAAAGACAATTAAAATGGGGTACATAAACGCACCACCCGTCTGGAAAAACTGTACGATTGACTCGATCATACCCATTGTGTATTCCTCATTATTGAATATCTGTTCTTGATCCCGTTATTACAGGCTTGTTGTTTCTGATTCTATTTTTGTATGTTCGTATCGTGGCTCAGCTCATAGAAATCAAGCTCACGCAGGAAAACGTCTTTATCTATTGGCCGCATGCTGTCATCCAGCAGACCCGAGTTAATACTTGTCGCCACACCTACCTCTGAATTCTGCCAGGGCACAATGTAAAGAGATTTAGGTGCTTCTTTGTTGCCGATAATGGAAATCCCTGACAGTTCTTTTACGTCCGTGTCGGTTTTTTTCTTCTCCGCCAGTACTGGCGTGCCCGACAACAACAAGCCCGGAAGCAACAAGCCCGAAAAAACTACTTTGAGTATAGCTTTAATCTGCATAATGTCATCCACCCGTCACTAAATCGTCAGTTTTTTGACGGATTTTCAAGCGTGACCCGTTCATGTTATTTGCCCAGCCTGCGCTTCACATCCGCCACCCAGATAGCCACGGTCTTGTCGTCCGGCTTCTGCTCAATATATTCCTCGAACTGCTCCAGCGCACATTCATAATCATGCAGATACAGATCACACAGCACACCGAGATTACGCCGGGCAGGCAGATAGTCCGGGTGTTCCTTAATGGCGTTTTCATAGGCTGTGCGCGCGGCCTTGAAGCGGCCTTGCTTGCGATAGAGAAGACCGAGCTCGTTATTGGCAACCGGGTGACCGATATCCAGCTTCAGCGCCCTGATCAGATTTTCCTCGGCCGCCTTCGTGTCACCCAGCTTGTTATAGGCAATGGCAAGATTGACAAAGGGTGCGGGCAGGCGCTGCTCGCGCTCGACCACACTTTTCAGCACCACCACGGCCTGTGCGTACTGTTCCTGCTGCATCAGGGCAATAGCGCCCTTGAAGTCCAGTTCCACATCGGGATCAACCTGCACATATTTGTCTTTTGAAGACATACTGCGCACATCTTCCTGCGGTGTCGGTTTCACATCGGCGCCACCCATACAGGCACTCAACATGCCGAATACAATACCAAGCAACAGGCCACGACTTGCGCGCATGGTCTGCAGCTGTATTCCCTGCCTGTTTTCAAACACTGTCATTAGCCTCATTATCTCCTGTCATACCTGCCTCAGGGCTGTTGTTCGCCGGCGCTGGCTTCCGCCCCGGTTGTCTCTTTGGCTGGTTCTTTGTCTTCTGCATCTGTTTTTGCAGGCGCTGCTTCAACTGCCGGCTTCTGCCCATCTTTCTGTCCGACTTTCTGAGTGGGCGGCACCGCAACTTCGGGCTGCGGCTGTATCAGGCTGATGAGCGTGCTGGGCACTTCGGTCTTGCCATAACGCGCCGGTACCAGTGCCGCCAGCTTGGCGATACTCTGGTCAATCCATTCGTTATAGATACCCACGTCCAGCAGTTCCAGGTTCTTCTCATGAACCGCAATGGCTTTTTCCTCGAATGGATAGGCCTGTTCCTCGATAACCAGTTCGTACTGTTCCAGCTCCTCATCGTTCAGATTGGTCGGCCTCTCCGATTCCATCAGGGCGACACTGAATTCATAGTAGATTTCGGCAATATAGAAGGTGGCGGCCGCAGTCACTTCGCCAACCTGGTAGTCAACCAGTTTGGAGTAACCGTCGATGGCGCGGCGCATATTGGCTTTCTTGCGACGCAGGTTCTTCTTGAACGGCTTGACCAGCTTGACCTTTCTGAAGGAATCCAGACGCGGTTCGAGCAGTACCAGCTGTGCCTTCGCGGCAAGGTAACGGGTACGGTCGGTACGCCCATCGCCACCCAGGGCGTCGGTATCGACGATCTGCTTCAGCTCGGCAATATACTTTTTGTGCTTGCCCTGCTCTTTATAGATATCGGCCATCTTCTGGTGAACCTCGATGGCGTCCTCGATCGGCTCGGGGAAGTATTTGACCAGTTTCTGGTAAACCAGCAGCGCACTGCCTTTCTCGCCGGCCTTTTCATACAGTTCCGCAGCCTGATTCAGCGCCTCGCGACGCAGTGCGTCATCATCCGGATTTTCCTTTTCGATGCGCTCGAACTCTTTCGCCGACTTCAGGAACTTGCCGTCCTCCTTGTAGACCACGGCCAGTTTCTTGGTAATTTCAGGGCCCAGCTTGTGCTGCGGGTACAGCTTGCGGAAACCTTCAAGCACACTGGCCACCTGCGCCCACTGTTTGAGCAGGATAAGCGAGGCCGCCGCGTCATACTCGGCGGTCGGGCGTATCTTCGAATTCGGGGCAACTTTGGCCACGCGCAGAAAATGTTCCGCCGCGGTCTTGTGGTCACCCAGCTTGCGGGCTTGCTCACCCTGCTTGTAGACCGACGCCGCCAGATTTTCGGTCAGCTCTTTATAGCTCTTGTCCTTCCTGTCGGTAAGCGCCAGTGTCTGCGCGTAGGCTTCCTCGGCATCCCTGTAGTTGGCCAGGTCGAAGGAAGCGTGCGCCACTGCCAGCCAGGCCGCGCGCAGCAGTTTTTTATCGGCATTCGGATACAGCCTGATGGCGCGGCGACCATACTTGATGGTCTGCTCATAATCTTCCAGCGCATACAGGTCATCAACAGCGGCCACCAGCACCACGGCGGCATGCTTGTGTGTCGGGAAGTAATCGGCAAACTTCAGCGAGCTGCGAATGATTTCGCGCTTGATAATATTGCGCTGCGACTGATCGGCCACCTTCAGGTATTCACGATAGGCATAGACGGCGGCATAACCGGCGCTGGCAGATTTCTCATGTGTCGGATAGTTATAGGCGGTACGTTCGTACTCGGTCGCCGCGCCAAGGTAGTCCTTGTGCTCAAGCAGCAGGCCGGCCAGCTGGTTGTTGAGCGCCGGCGCTTCCTTCTCTTCCGGGAATGAACTCAGGTACTGACGGTACCACTTGATCGCCTCCTGGTAGTTATCTTCCTTCTGCTTGCGCAGGCGAGGATCCTGGTAAAGGGCGTGATAATGGTTGGCCAGGTCGATCAGATTGGACTTGAGGAAAGCCAGCACGGTCGGGTGCTCGTTAATATCAAAGAATGTCCAGTAATTCGACTGCAGGCTGTAGGTATTGGAAAACTCTTTCTTGGCATCGACAACCAGTTTGGGGAAGCCGCCTTTCTTGTAGATCTCGATAACACGGATATTGAAATACGGCGCCTCACGTGAAATCGGGTTGCGCTCGATATAGGCCTGGTAGGATTTGGCCGCATCATTATATCGACGCTTGCTCAGATAGTATTCGCCCAGATGGCTGTAGATACTGGCCTCATAGAAACGGTGACCGTGCTTGTCAAAATATTCGACCACGGCTTCGGCGCCGCCAAGATAGGAAAAGCTCAGACTGATAACGCGATAGGTATCGTCGATGCGTTTCTTCTCGATTTTGTTCTTGATATTGTCCAGGTCGTAGCCATTATCAATTTTGTAATCCAGCATTTTCAGGAAGTCGTGCAGGGCTTCCTCGTACATTTCCTGCTTGAAGAACGACCAGCCCTGCTTGTACAGCGCCAGCTCGTAGAACTCCGAGCCTTCGCCGCCGCTGATAACCGCCGCGTAGGACTCTTCCGCATCGAGAAACTTCTTGCGGCTGAAGAAGTATTCCGCACGGCGGAACTGGGCCTCGTCAATATGGCGTGACTGCGGGTACTGTTTGATCAAACGCTCCAGGGTTTTCATTGCCAGATCGATCTGACCGGTTTCCTCATAGGCCCGGGACAGCTGGTAGAGCACCTGGTCGTTGCGCTCGAACAGCGGGTATTTCTTCAGCAGTCCCTTGTAAAGTTCGATGGCCTCTTTCGCCCCTGCCGCCTGCAGCTCGTCGCTGTCCAGGGCTTCTCCTTCCTTGCCACCGGGTGGTACAATTTTTTCCTTCCTGCCGCGTCCCAGATCGATCTTCTTGCCGGCGCGCTCACTGAAGGCCTTTTCGCTTTCGCTGATATCGGCAATCGGGCTGTCACCACTGGCAATGCTTTTCTGCTGTTTGTCGGCGGCAACCGGTACAAAACCGGTTTTCGGTGCCGAGATATCGGTGGCCTGGGCGGCACTGTCAGCCACCGGTGTGACCTTGTCCGCCTGTGATTCGGGGCCGGAGACACCGGCCTGAGCGGCCTTTGCTTTTGCCTCTGCTTCTGCCTGGCGCTTTTCTTCTTCCTCGACTTCGCGGTCGTATTCCTTCTGGATTTTCAGGTCAGCCAGACGGCGCAGGGCCTCGGGCGTCATCTCGGTTTCCGGTGTTTCCTTGAGGAACTTTTCGTAGCCGGCCATGGCCTTTTCCAGGCTGCCATCGACTTTTTCCTTTTTCAGTTTGAACTCGACATCCTTGAGACCGGCCAGCGTGCCTTCATTACTGGTGGTGGCACAGGCCGACAGCAACAGCATGGCTGTGAGCGTCGATAGTGATGTGATACTAAATTTACACATGACTAGGGGCTCAGCAGCTTCTGTTTAAAGGAAGATGGCTTCTTCACAGCAGGCCTGTCTGCAGGCGCTTCCTCCACCGAGGATTTTTCGTCAGGCGCCTGCGGTGTGTCAGCCGGTGCATTTTCCGGTGCGGTTTCTTTTGCTGCATCCTGCGCCTGTTTCTCCGCGGCTTCGCCGCGCAGTTTTCGCTGACGCATCAGCTCTTCGTCAAACTGCGCCTTGGTTGCGCGGTCGTAGTTTTCCGCCAGCGCAAAGCGTGCCTTGATCTGGTATTCCTCAAGACGCTTGCGTCGACGGTCAAGTTCGTTGATGGCCATGGTTTCCAGCATGCGGCCCTGTTTGGCCATGGTGCCCTTGAGTTTTCGCTGCGCGGCAAACAGCCTGGTACGCAACTGGCGAATCGGAATGGTATAGCCCTCATAACTCTGGGTCGCAGCCTGTCGGGTGCGTATAAACGAGTTATAGCGCAGTTTCATTTTGTCGATGTCCCTGTCCAGGGCAATCAGGTTGTTATAGGCGTCGGTCAGACGCTGGTCGTATTCGCTGCGCACACGCCACAGCAGAATGCCTCGCATGCGCCTGACTTTTTCCAGCGTCTGCGCATCAACGGCTTCGGGGCGCGCCTTGATGATTTCTTCCAGTGCCATGACCGTATCCAGCGCCTGGCGCTCGGTGGCGGTAGCCAGGTATTCCGGGCGAGGCGCTATCAGCAGGTTCTTCAGCTTGCTTGCCAGGTTGTTACGCTGTTCCAGACGCAGCTTGACGCGGGCGTCGATTTTCTTGAACTGCTCCTCGACCACCGGCAGCAACGGTTCCTGGTATTTACGGCGTATCTCGATCATTTCCTCAAACACGCGCAGGTCGGCCAGCCATTTATCGATATGATGGCGCAGCTCGGCCAGGTCCTTGTAGTTCTTGTACATTTCCTGGAAATCATTGGATGCCATCAGTTCCAGGATATAACGGGTTTCCGGCGTATCGGGCAACTCACGCAGATTGACCACCCAGTTTTTGTCCTTGTCGGCTTTTTCGTTCAGCAATGCCGTTAAAAACCTGCCCTTGCGGATAGACTTGATGGAGCTGTCGAGGCTGTCGATTTCCGCGGCGAACACGTCCATGGCATGGTCATACAGATTGGCGGCATTGCCGTAGGCTTCCAGTTTGCTGTAGGCATAGGGCACGGCCATCAGGGCTTCCTGCACCGCATCGTTGGTGACGCTGCGTTTGTGCAGTATGCTCCAGGGCACCAGGGCACGGTCAAACCGCCCCTGGGCGGCGGCGACCCAGCCCGCACCCAGCAGGGCGCGGTTGGAAAACGGACCGTCCAGGCGAATGCGTTCGAAATACATCTGCGCTTTTTTTGCGTCCCCCCGATCAAGGTAGCGGTAGGCCAGCTTCAGGTTGGTCTTGTCTTTGAGTGCCAGCAGGGCGCGGTCATCGGTGTCCAGGCGGCCCAGCTCGTCCAGCACGGCCATGGCTTCTTCTTCGCGGCCGCTCTGTATCAGGGCAATACCGAGGTTATAAAGCACGAAACCCTTCAGGCTTTTCTCTTCTCTCAGCTCCTGGAGAATATCCACTGCCTTGCTGAATTGCCCGGTGTCGATCAGCGCCAGGGCGCGCAGATAGGCGACATCGGTTTTGAAGGTTTCCGGTGGCTTGCCACGCAGATTATCAAGTGAGTACTTTTCCTCGTAACGTGACTTGTCCGGGTTTTCACGAATCAGGTCCAGCGCATACAGCGTGCTTTCCGGGTCGTCCTTGCGATAATACAGGCGCGCCAGCTGCAGGGCGGCTATATTGCGCGTTGCCAGATCAAGGCCGTCTCCGAGCACGGCCTGAATGGCCTTGCCGGCACGCTGGTTCATGCGGTATTGCAGCTCCAGATCACCCACCGAGAATTCGGCCTGGCCAAGGTGGAAATGCAGGCTGTCCAGTTCGCGCTCATCAAGTTCGTAATACTGGGAAAGCTCGTTATCAAGACGCGCCAGTGCCTCGAAAGGCCTGTCCTGGTAGGCGTAGTAGAGCACCTCGCCAAAATACAGGTCATGCAGCTCGACATTTTTCAGGCCGCTTGCCGCATAAACAGGCAGGCTGCAAAGCATTGCAGTAAGAATAATGATGAAGCGAAACAGCATGCTTACCAGTCTTTAAAACTGAGACTCTGGTCGGATGCGCTGTCACCGGTGATCTGTATTTCTACAAACTTGGGGCCGACGGCCTTGGTAACGGTAAAGGTTTCACTACGCTGATAGTCATTTCCGGATTTTGTGCGACCAATAAAACTGGCCACCAGCGCATGGTCGCCGGTTTTGATATTACCGGTATAGATACGCTGTACGCCGCCGGCACGCAGCGCTTCAAGTTCCTTGTAGGTGTACAGGTGCTGGGCGACAACCTTGTTGTCCAGCTTGATCTGCATGGAATCGAGAATGAAATCCCTGTCGCCTTTCAGGGAAACAAACAGGGATACCTGGGTGTTGGACGGAAACAGCAGTTTTTCTTCCAGCCGTGTCAGCTCGGTGGTCAGTTCCAGAACGTCCTTTTTGATATCCTGCACCTGCTCGTCAATGCCCTTGATCTGTTCTCTGGTCACTTCAGCGGCAAGGCTGGCGCTGGAAAAAAATGCGCACAGAAGAAAAAAAACGACGGTCAACCTGCTTTTGCCGCTATGAAAGACAGGAAACTTGTTCAGGAAAGTATTCAGCATTATGAATGGCTCGCGATTAACCCTTTAATAGATGTATCTGTTTTATATTCGTCTGCGATTAAGTATATGAAAGATTATCTAAAAATCAGCTAAATCAACTTAATCGAAAACTTATAGAAAACAAAAACTTATCCTGAACAGCAAAGCAGGGAAAAAGCTGTCATATTTTCAACAACTTATCTATACTATGGCCACAATCAACTCTTGCTGATTCTGTTTTGCAGAATCCGCTTTCAGTAAAAAATATGGCAAAAACAGGCGTAACAGGACTAACCCGTATCATCAACGCGGCAGGCTACTCGATGCAGGGGCTGAAAGCCGCGATACAGCATGAAGCGGCATTCCGCCAGGAACTGGCCCTGCTGGTAATGCTGACCCCCGCTGCCCTGTACTTTGCCGACAGCCTGGCCGAGAGCGCGATTCTGATTGCCAGCCTGGTGTTTGTTCTGGTCGTCGAAATCCTGAATTCGGCGATAGAAGCCGTGGTTGACCGTTTTGGCGACGAACTGCACCCGCTGTCGGGGCGCGCCAAGGACATGGGCTCCGCCGCGGTTTTTCTTTCCTTTATCGTAACCGGCCTGGTCTGGCTTGCTGTGCTCATGCCGGCCTGACGGCAAAAGAAACTGACAGATCTTCTCTCAAATTCTGCAATTCAGTTCACATTTATTTTTTCTGTCTATACTAGTATCAATAAGTACCCACCCCGAACAAACAACCAGAACAGATAATAACCATGAAGAAAATCAATACTCTCGTATGTCTGGCAGCTATGGCTGCTCCCCTAGGCGCACAGGCCGACTTTATCGGCGCCTCAATCGGTGGCGGCATGTGGAATGCCTCGCCCTCCGGTACCATCCAGAAAACCAATAACCCCGGTGAATCAGAGCTGGATATTGACAAGGACCTGTACTGGGGCAGCAATAATAATGTTTATGCCTTCGCCACGCTGGAACACCCTGTGCCGATTCTGCCCAATGTGCGACTGATGTATACCAGGATCAGCCAGGATGGCGAAGGCCCGGCAAACTTTACCTTTGACGGTATAAGCTACACCGGCAATGTAAAGAATGATTTCACCATAGCAACCACTGACCTGCTGTTCTACTACGAGATTCTGGACAATGTGGTCAGCGTTGACCTGGGTTTGAATATTCGCAACCTGAGTGTCGATTACACCATTACCGAGACCGGCAGCAGCACAACCAGCAGCGACAGCAGCTCGCAGACCATTCCAATGCTTTACGGCATGGTCGGCGCATCACCCATACCTGACCTGCTGATCAGCGGCGAACTGAGCTATATTGCCTACAGCGGAAGCACCATTTCCGACTTTACCGCCAAGGTTTCCTACACCACCAGTTTTTTCGTTGGCGTCGAGGCCGGTTACCGCAAGCAGCAGTACACGTTTGATGATGTTAACGATACCAATGCAGACCTGTCATTTGACGGTGTCTTTGCCGGGGCTTATGTGAAGTTCTAGGAAAAGCTTTTTTGTGTTTGTCCACAGATGAACGCAAATGAACGCAAATAAAAACTGTTTTAATTTTTGTTCAGATGGTTGGTGAAACTCGGTGTGACATCAGCACATGAGCGTTACTTTCAAGAAGTCAGGATAAAATAGAAAAAACTATATTTGCGTTCATTTGCGTTCATCTGTGGACAAATAAAAAAGATTTTACTTCGCGTCCTTTGCCTGCATGGATGCAGGTAAGGGGCGCGAGCAGGATGCGATAGCTTCGCGGCGAATGTTTTTACTACTGTTTATTAACGACTGTCAGCGCATCCTGATGCGACTGCAGAAACCACTTGTCCACCACCACATTCTTCGTAAACCACCGGGTTTTCATCAGCTGCGAGGCGAAGGCTTTTTTCAGCCACAGGGGCAGGCGCTCCATCAGGTCCGGTCCCGGCTGGCGCTGCCCGAAACGTTGCTGCATGCGCTCATTATAATCTTCAAGATTTTCCCGGCTGTAATTTCCTTTGCAGTCGCCAAGGGTTTGCGCCGCCAGTATGGCTGATTCGACCGCCGGGCGTATACCCTCCCCGCTCTGCGGATAGGCCAGGCCGGCCGAATCGCCGATAAGCAGAACACCGTCGTCCACCATCTTGCGCATCGCATGGTTATACAGCAGATAGGCGTGACCGTTGTACTTGTCAGTAATATCCGCGGGTATCTTGCCCTCTGCTACCAGGTACTCGCAGAAAGCCTTGACGTGACCCGACAGCCTGCTTTTGTCTTCACGCCCCAGGCCGATATTGAGGTAATCGCCCTTGCGGAAAACCCAGCCGTAGCCCATCAGGTCGGGCGTGAAGAAAAGCTCGGGCTTTTCGGCGTCGATAGTGCAGACCTGCTTCTGCGCCTCGTTCATTTCGAACTCGACTTCCTGCGCTACCACCGCCAGCTCACTGACGCCCTTGGCGCCAATGGCGCGCGCTACCGGACAGTAGTGGCCGCCGGCGCCGACAACCAGTTTCGTCCGGTACTGCTCATTGACCCGCCAGCCGTTGGCGGTTTTTTCCATTTTTTTGAACGGCTGGTTCAGCAGCAGCTTTGCGCCGCAGCGCTTGAGCAGGTAATCATCGAATTCGAAGCGACGTATGCCATAGCTGACCGGTTCGCCGGGAAAGCGTGACGATACCTGCTTCTGCCCCAGCATGCTGATTTCAAAACCGTGGATTTTCTGCAATACGCGGCCATCGGCGTAATCATCCAGATCGATGGCCAGCGCCTGCATGACCGCCGGCGTTACCCAGCCGGCGCAGACCTTCTGCCGGGGGAATGCCTGCTTGTCGAGGATCGCAATTTTCAGGTCGGACGTGGCGCTGTTATTCAACAGGCTCCACGCCAGCGTTGAGCCGGCGGGACCGCCACCGACAATAAGCACATCGTATTCGGGCATTATGCGTCGATCTTGTCGGTCTCTTTGGACACGACGGTCAGCTTTGCCTTGCCGGTATACGGCGCCACACCATCATAGAGATACCTGCGCGTACCGGGAATATTGTTATTAGCGGCATGATAGAAAACCACCTGGTAGAGCTGCAGCTCACCGACATTGAAGGCGGAAGTCGAACCCGACAGATACAAGCGCCAGGCCTTGACGAACTCTTCGTCCATCATTTCGCTGATTTCCTGGCTGTGTGCTTCAAAGCGCTGCAGCCATTCCAGCAAGGTGCGCGAGTAATGCAGGCGCAGGTTTTCCACATCGTAAACCGAGAGCTCGGCCGGTTCGAAGATATCCATCATTTCGCACAGTGACGGCGGGCGGGCGCCGGGGAAAATGCGGCGCTCTATCCAGGCGTTCATCGGGCCCGGTGCCACACGCCCGATGGTGTGTATCAGACCGCGTCCTTCCGGTTTCATGCAGCGCTTGATAATCTGGCCCAGCTGACGGTAATCACGCTGGCCAACATGCTCAAGCATGCCGACGGAAACGAACACATCGTACTGGCCGCTGATATTGCGGTAGTCATCCAGCACATACTCGATCTGCTCCGTCAGACCTTCTTCCTCGGCGCGCTGGCGCGCGTATTTCACCTGCTCTTTTGAAATATTATAGGCTCTGACCTTAACGCCATAGTGTTTCGCCATAAAGCGCGCCAGCCCGCCCCAGCCGCAGCCGGCCTCGACCACGGTATCGCCCGGTTTCAGCTGCAGCTTGCGACAGATATGGTGCAGCTTGGCGACCTGCGCCTGCTCCAGCGTCATGTCCTCTTCGGGGAAATAGGCGCAGGTATACTGCATTTCCTCGGTATCCAGCCACAGCCTGTAGAAATCGTTGCCGATATCGTAATGGTGATGGATATTCTCCCGCGCCTTGTCCATGGTATTGAAAATACGGCGGTGCCCCAGCCAGAGGATCAGCTTGCGCAACAGGCCGGGCTCGCCCTTGCCACTGATGCCACGGTAAATCACTTCCATAAACTCGACCATGTCACCTTCGAACTCGACACGGCCGCTGCAATACAGGTCGCCCCAGTGCAGTTCGGGGTCGATAATGGTCTTCAGCAGGGCACCGCGATCGTTGTACACCAGCACGGCCACCGGGTCGTCGCAGGGCGGCGTGACTTCGCGGCCGTCCCAGAGGCTGATACGAACCGGCGGATTGCCGACCACATCCACCATCTTTTTCACCAGCCAGCGATCCAGCCAGGTGACCCTGGAATGAAACATGGGTGACTTTTTCCTGAGTATGCCTGCCAGTGAGGATGATGTGGCGGTCTCTGAGGAATATTCTCCTGAAGCAGCGCTCCCTGAGGAAACGGCCTCGGCGGAAGCAGCCGAAAGCTCGTCGGGCTGAGCCATGCTTGTCTGCGGGGATTGCGAAGGGTGTTGCTCGTGTTTCAATGCCATTTTTCAAACCTACCTTTATTAATCAGTTTGTTTTTTACCCGGTTTGCTCACCGGGAATGCCCTGAATCCAACGGGCCACACAGGAAAGAATCTACTCGCATAACCGTTATTATGCAAGGCAGTTCCTTTACCTGTATCAAATGTTTAGCAACTTTTTTAGTCTGATTCTTAATATGGTCTCCGACCGTAACCCCGGTCATTTGAACAGACTTCGAACTTTCGCATTGCCCCGGTTAACAGGTTACAATTCGCCCCCATGTTACAGGCAATCAATCTCGGTATTCGCCGCGGCAGCAAGCTGCTGTTTGAAAATACCAGCTTCCAGATACACCCCGGACAAAAGGTCGGCCTTACCGGCGCCAACGGTACCGGCAAGTCCAGCCTGTTCGCGCTGATTCTCGGACAGCTTCATGCCGACAGCGGCGATCTGCACTACCCGGCGCAATGGACCCTGGCGCATGTCGCCCAGGAAATACCCGACAGCGAACAGGCCGCCATTGACTATGTTCTTGATGGTGATGGCGAATACCGCAAAATTCAAGCCGAAATACAGCAGGCCGAAGAGAAAAATGACGGCCTGCTGCTGGCCGAGCTGCACACCCGCCTGGACAATATCCAGGGCTACCAGGCCACGACCCGCGCCAGTCGCCTGCTGGCCGGGCTGGGCTTTGCCGCCAGTGACGAGCAGCGCAGCCTGAACGAATTTTCCGGCGGCTGGCGTATGCGCCTTAACCTGGCGCGCGCCCTGATGTGTCGCTCCGATCTGCTGCTGCTTGACGAGCCCACCAACCATCTCGACCTGGACACCATTATCTGGCTGGAAAGCTGGCTCAAGGCCTATCCCGGCACCCTGCTGCTGATCTCGCATGACCGCGATTTTCTCAATAATATCTGCACTCATATCGCCCATCTGGAGCACCAGCGCATTACTCTTTACACCGGCAACTACTCGGCCTTCGAGCGCATCCGTGCCGAGCGCCTGGCCGCGCAGCAGTCGCAGTACGCCAGGCAGCAGCGGGACATTGCCCATATCGAGTCCTATATCGAGCGCTTTCGCGCCAAGGCCACCAAGGCAAAACAGGCGCAGAGCCGGCTCAAGGCCCTGCAGCGCATGCAACGCATTGCACCGGCGCATGTTGACTCGCCGTTTCACTTCTCCCTGTTCAAACCGGACAAAATCCCCGGCAGCCTGCTGCAGCTTGAAGGCGTAAAGGCCGCCTATGGTGACCGGGTGATACTCGAAGATGTCGATTTCCAGCTACTGCCCGGTGATCGTATCGGCCTGCTCGGACCCAACGGCGCCGGCAAGTCCACGCTGATAAAAATACTCGCCGGCCAGCTGCCGGTACAAAGCGGTGAATACCGCCCGGCGCAGGAAACCCGCATCGGTTACTTCGCCCAGCACCAGCTGGAACAGCTGCATAATGAACACAGCCCGGTGGCGCATTTACAGCAGCTGGACAATAAGGCGGGCGAAGCAGAGCTGCGCAACTACCTCGGCCGCTTCGGCTTTTCCAATGATATGGCGCTGGCAAAAATCGAGAACTTCTCCGGTGGCGAGAAATCCCGCCTGGTGCTGGCCATGCTGATCTACCAGAAGCCCAACCTGCTGCTGCTCGACGAGCCGACCAACCACCTCGACCTTGAAATGCGTGAAGCCCTGGCCGAGGCGCTGCAGGACTTTGACGGCGCCATGGTCATCGTTTCGCATGACCGTCATCTGCTGAACAGCAGTTGCGACCAGCTGATGCTGGTCAACCGGAAACAGGTCAGTGAATTCCCGCTGGGCCTGGATGAATACCCCACCTGGCTGGCCGAGCATAATAAACGCCTGAAGGAAGCCCTGGGTACAAGCACAAAGGATGACAGGCAGGCAATACCCAGAGAGTCCAGCAGGGAACGCAAGCAGCGCGAGGCCGAGCAGCGAAAACGCACACAGCCGCTGCGCAAAAAAATAGAAAAGCTGGAGCAGGAAATGACATCACTCGATGCCGAGATACAGCAAATCGACACACAGCTTGCCGACAGCGAGATTTATGCCGACAGCAACAAGGACAGACTGCAGGCGCTGCTGATAAAAAAGGCCGAGCTGAAGAAGCAGCATGAAGCTGCCGAGAACAGCTGGCTTGAGCTCAGTGAGGAACTGGAGAAGCTTGTTTAGTTTTTGCCGCAGATAAGCGCAGATAAACACAGATGCAATTCCTGTGTCATCCTGAGCGTAACGTAGTGAAGTCGAAGGATCTTGTCATTTGCGCTTGCGGTGGCAACAGATTCTTCGGCTTCGCTCAGAATGACAGGTGGTAACGCTCACTCATCTGTGTTTATCTGCGCTTATCTGTGAACCAACCCTAACCGCTACGATACTCCCGCACGGCACAGTCATCATCCTGATAGCACATAATAATATCCCTGACGATATCACTGCGCACAATATCGCCGTACTCGAACTCATGCACATAAACACCCTTCACATCATGCACCCGGCTGATGGCATCGTGCAGGCCGGAATAACAGCGGATATCGGTCTGGCTCAGGTCACCGTTAATCACCACGGTTGAGTTCCGGCCGATGCGTGTCATAAACATTTTCATTTCTTCCGGCGTGCAGTTCTGCGCTTCATCGAGCACCACGAAGGCACGGTTGAAGGTCTTGCCGCGCATATAGGCCAGCGGCTCGACACTGATATTGCCGTTTTTCAGGGCGCACTCGATCACCCCTCTGCCGGCATTGCTGACCAGGCAGGATTTAAAGGCGGAAAAATACGGATCGAATTTTTCTTCCAGCCCTCCCGGCAGAAAGCCCATGCTGTTACCAGCCTCTACGGCCGGGCGGGTAAAGATGATACGATCAATACTGCCGGCAAGCATTGCCTCGGCGGCCATTGCCGCAGTACAGTAGCTCTTTCCGGTACCCGCGGGGCCAAGACCGAACACCAGGGTATGGGTCCTGATCGCGGACATAAAAATATCCTGCGCCCTGTTTCTGGCCTTGATGGGTTTAACCGGCGTTGATGCAGCTTGTGGATTATACGAGGAGGAGGGAGAGTAAGGGTCGCTGTGAGGACTGGCGTGGAAATCAATGACAACGTTATCGTCGGACAGGTAATCGCGCTTATGACGTTTGCTTTTCTGTCGTCTGGTCTGGCGCTTGGCTCGACTGTGCTTTCTCGACATGTAAACACCTCGGAAGTTAATAATTATTATGACAGTATTTCTTCGCAGTTATATGTCTATTGCCATTAACCTCCGCGTGTAATTGCAGTTGTTCTATTAATACTCCTTTCAAATAAAAAAGTAAACTGTTTTTTACGCAGTCGCAACACGCCATCCGGAAAAATACGATAGACTTCGGGCATGGGTGAAGAAATACATTACGGTCGCTTCAACAAGACCGATTACCAGCAGTTCGTCGCGCGTCTTAAAAACGAAACACAGCTGCTGAAAAAACTGTTTGAAGAAAACGGCTTTACCGATAACCGCCTGGTGGCCGGCTATGAACTGGAAGCCTGGCTGATCAACGACCGGGGCAAACCACTGGCCATAAACGAACAGTTCCTGCAGGCGGCCGACAATGACATGCTCAGCCCGGAACTGGCGAAGTTCAATATCGAGCTCAATGTAGAACCCGAACTACTGCAGAAGAATGTGCTTGGCGTGTTTGAGACCCGGCTTAACAGGCTCTGGAATGACTGCGCAAATACAGCCCGTCATCTTGACGCCGAAATACTGGGCATCGGCATACTGCCGACGCTGGATGACAGCGACCTGACCCTGAAAAACATTTCCCTGATGGAACGCTATCGGGCACTGAACGAACAGGTGCTGAGACAGCGACGCGGCATGGCCATCGAGCTTAATATCAACGGCATGGAACATCTTCATGTCAGCCACAAGGACGTTATGCTGGAGGCTGCTGCAACCTCCCTGCAGATTCATCTGCAGGTGCCACAGCAGCAGGCTGCACGTTATTTCAATGCCTGCCTCGTCCTGTCCGCGCCCATGGTTGCCGTCAGCGCCAATTCACCCTGTCTGTTCGGCAAGCGCCTGTGGCAGGAAACCCGTATACCGGTATTCGAGCAGGCCGTGCCTACCGGCGGCTATGGCGGCGCAGCCAGTGGTCCGGTACACCGCGTTACCTTTGGCAGCGCCTATGTGCGTGATTCGCTGTTTGAGTGTTTCCAGGAAAATCTTGAACACTACCCCGTACTGCTGCCCGTACACTATGACGAGGATGCCTCCGCCCTGCGCCACCTGCGCCTGCACAACGGCACTATCTGGCGATGGAACCGGCCGCTGATCGGCTTTAATGCGCAGGGGGAACCTCATCTTCGTATCGAGCACAGGGTCTGCGCCGCCGCCCCGTCCAACCTGGACAATATTGCCAATATCGCCTTTTTCTACGGCCTGCTGCAGTACTACGCCACACAGGACACGCCGGTGGAAAGCCTGCTGTCCTTTGCCGACACCAAGCATAATTTCTATCGCGCCGCCCAGCTGGGCCTGAAATACAAGACCCGCTGGCCGGGCAGTAGCCGGAATGGCGGCCAGAACGGAAACCAGACAAGCGAGAGTCTGCAGAAAATCATCCTTGACCGGCTTCTGCCCGAAGCCGAAACCGGCCTGGGCATGCTCGGCATCGACGCGCATGAAACAGAACGTTACCTGGAAGTGATTGAACAGCGCGTCAGCCTGAACCGGACCGGAAGCCAGTGGCAACTCGATTTTCTTGACGCGCATCAGGGCGACCGCACCCGGCTCACGCTAAACTACCTGCGAAACCAGAAATCCGGCCAGCCGGTACACACATGGAGCCTGGATGACCGGTGCTGAAAACGCACTGGTGACACAGCCGAAACAGACCCGTTACCCTATGTTAAAAGAAAGCAACCACATACCCGATGAACTGCTCGATGCCAGGGCCGAGGACCTGCTCGATCTGCTTGGCGGCCCTACCCTGTTCCACCTCGATGGCGTCAACAAGCAGCCGCTGTTTATCTGTACCCTGCTGCACGGCAATGAAACCACCGGCTTCTATGCCATCCAGCGCCTGCTGAAAAAATACCGCGATGCGCCCCTGCCGCGCGCCATTTCACTGTTTCTCGGCAATGTCTATGCGGCAAAGGAGCAGGTACGCCGGCTGGAACACCAGGATGACTACAACCGTATCTGGCCGGGCAGCCACTGCGCCGACTCGCCGGACAAGGACATGATGCAGACGGTCACGCATATCATGCGCAAGAAAAAACCCTTTGCCAGCATCGACATCCACAACAATACCGGCAAGAACCCGCATTACGGCTGCGTCAATATTCTCAATCCGCACTGCCTGCAGCTGGCGGCACGCTTCAGCCATATCGCGGTGTATTTCACCAATCCCAAGGGGGTGCAGTCATCCGCCTTCTCCGACTTCTGCCCCGCCGTGGTGCTCGAATGCGGCCAGTCCGGCGACCGCTCCGGTGAAGACCATGCCCTGGCCTATCTTGAAGACGTGCTGGCCCTTGAAAGCCTGGGCAGCGAAGAGGAAACGCGACCGCTCAAGCTTTACCACACCATTGCACGCGTTGTCGTTCCGCCCACCGTCAGCCTGGGCGAAACCGGCGGCACCGAGGATCTGTGCCTGAATACCGCACTGGAAGAAGAGAATTTTTATCCGCTGGAGGCCGGCACCCTGTTTGCCGAGGTTAACAGCGACAAGGATCGGCTGCTTACCGTCAGCAGCGAAAGCAATGAAGATATCACCGATGAATACATGGAGCGCATTGACTGCGGTGACAACCAGGAACTGCGACTGAAAAAGCCGGTAACCCTGTCCATGTTCACCACCAATGAAAAGGCCATCCGCCAGGACTGTGTCTGCTACCTGATGGAAGAACTGCGCATCGGCTAAGGCTGATTATCTAACCCGCACCTCGTAGTACACATTGCCGTGATCGATATCCCTGGCGGCAAACATGCGACCGTCTTTTTCATAAACCCGGAAGTGATAGGTACGCGTCCCGTCGCTGGATATCAGCTCATCACCGACCACCCTGCGCCTGATATCGCCCTGCAGCGGTGGCGCCCGCGCCAGCAGGCGGGTATCGAGAAAATACAGTGATTTATCCTTGCCCGCGCCCTTCGCTTCGCTGAAGTCGCGTTGCATGGCATCACTGCTCGCACCTTCCCCGGCCTTATGCTTTGAAACAGCGACTTTCTCGGTCTCGATATCCTTCACTTCAAGCGTTTTACTGCCCATCAACGCGATCAGCTGCTCACCGCTGAGCTGGTGGTAACCGGCTTCCAGCAGCCTGTCCACGGTAAGAAATTCCCTGTTGTCAGTATTTTCATCTGCCTGAACAGGTGCGGTGGCAATCAGTAACAGAAGCAGAATATTTTTCAGCAGTTGTTTCATCAAGGTATCCCTGGCTATTATCGATGCGCACCGGTAGAACGCCGGCTGCTGCAAATCATTATAGCTGTTCCGGTCTGTTTGTTCCGGTTCGTTT
>DRLE01000227.1 GCA_011051475.1 Gammaproteobacteria bacterium | reverse complement strand
GGTTTTTGAACGTCTGATTCACGTTATTAACCGACTAACCTTGCCTTAAATATTAGCTATTTCAGCTTTTTGTTAATAGTGGTTCACTAATCGCCTGGTTTCCAGTATAATGCGCGCCCTACAATTTGATTATCCCTTGCTCCACCACGAAAAGCCGCCTGCGGCGTCGATGGGGGGCTTTAACCGAGAGGAAACTATGCGTCACTACGAAATCGTGTTTCTGGTGCACCCTGACCAGAGCGAACAGGTACCTGCGATGATCGAGCGCTACAAAGCGCTGGTCGAAAACAGCGGTGGTACTGTTCACCGTCTTGAAGACTGGGGCCGTCGCCAGCTGGCTTACCCGATCAACAAAATTCACAAGGCTCACTACGTTCTGATGAACGTTGAGTGCAATGCCGATATCCGCGATGAAATCGAAACGGCTTTCCGTTACAACGATGCGGTTATTCGTAACCTGATTATCAAGCGTGATGAAGCCGTCACCGAGATGTCTGCCCTGGCCAAGGAAAAAACCGCTGCCGATGCAGCCGAGAAGAAGCCTGCCGCCAGACCTGCTGCTGCGGCCGCTCCGGCGGAAAAGGCCAGTGAAACCAAAACCGATGCTGCTGAAGCATCTGCAGAATAGGAGAAGACAATGGCAGCAAATTTCAGACGTAAACGTTATTGTCGTTTTACCGCCGAAGGCATTACCGATGTTGATTACAAGGACATCGAACTGCTGAAGTCTTTCGTTTCTGAAAGCGGCAAGATCGTGCCGGCGCGTATTACCGGTACCAAGGCGAAATACCAGCGCAAACTGACCAAGGCAATCAAGGTTGCCCGTTATCTCGCGCTGATGCCTTATACCGACAGCCATAAATAATACTGGGCCAGGAACCAGCTTCACTCGTGCCCGAAACCGGGCGCTGACAGGCGTGTAGATATGTTATTTCTGGCACGTTTTATACTAAAGGGACACAGCCAGGCGGCACTGGTTGCCGCCACCACGGCCCTGCTGGGTGTATTGTTTACACCGGCACTTTGGGTCAGCGGCGGCGCCATCGTACTGGTGACACTGGTCAAGGGGCCCAGGCAGGGCATTATCAGCATGTTGCTGGCTATCGCCGGCGCTGCGCTGTTTTCCTGGCTGGTGTTCGCCGCGCCGCAGATGGCCATGATGTTTGTACTCATGGCCTGGCTGCCGGCCTGGCTGATTGCCGCGGTACTGCAGCAGAGCGTGTCGCTGGCCTACAGCCTGCAGGTATTGACAGGCATTGCCCTGGCCGGCGTGGCCGTATTGTACGCGCTGTGGCCGGATATGGGTGAGGCCTGGCGTGAACCGCTGGAGCAGATGGCCACACAGCTGGCTTCGCAGTCGGACGAGTTTTCGCTGGACGACCTGAATCACACGGTCGACTGGCTGCTTGCCTTTATGCCGGCACTGCTGGCCAGCAGCGTCATGTTCGGCGCCATGATCAGTCTGTTTCTGGGACGGTGGTGGCAGGCGGTACTGTACAACCCGGGTGGATTCGGTCGCGAGTTTCGCAGTCTGAACCTGGGTAAAACCGCCGCGCTGATCGCCCTGGCGATTATGCTGCTGGCCATGGTGACGGGCAGTGTGCTGGTGCTGGGACTGGTCACCGTGGTATTGATGACATACAGCATACAGGCGCTGTCACTGATACACGCTGTCGTCAATATCCGGCAGATAAGTGGCGCATGGCTGTTTTTCGCATATGCATTGCTGTTTTTTATACCGCATTTGCTGATTCTGGTCATCCTGCTGGCATTTGCCGACCCCTGGCTGGATATCCGGGGACGACTGGCAGCTCCGGGTGGCAATGGCCCGGAATAAAACAATTCGCAATTTAAGAATACAGTCCGGGAAAAGCAGTTCCGGGGCTTTTGACAAGATAATAAACTGAGGTTAGAAAGATGGAAGTCATCTTATATGAAAAAATTGATCGCCTGGGCGACATTGGTGATCTGGTAAACGTTAAAGCCGGTTTCGCACGCAACTATCTGCTGCCGCAGGGCAAGGCCAAGGTTGCTACCGAGGAAAACAAGGCGGAAATCGAAGCCCGTCGTGCCGAGCTGGAAAAACTGGCGGCCGAAGCCAGGGCCAATGCCGAGCAGCGCCGTGAGCAGATCGAGGCGCTGGCTATCAGCATTACCGCCAAGTCCGGCACCGAAGGCAAGCTGTTCGGTTCCATCGGCAATATCGATATCGCCGCCGCCGTGACCGATGCCGGTGTTGAGGTTGAAAAACGCGAAGTCCGCCTGCCCGAAGGCCCGATCCGCCAGGCCGGTGAATACGAAATCACCCTGCATCTGCATACCGATGTGGACGCGATTGCAAAGGTCACCATTATCGGTGAAGAAAGCGAGTAAGCGTTACCTTTATGGTTTGCTGAAAGGGCCCGCTGTTGATGCGGGCCTTTTTTTTAACCACAGAGGACACAGAGGTTCACAGAGAAAAACCTTTATATATGTTTTTTTACACACCTTCGGTGTGTAAAAAATAAAAACTCTGTGTCCCTCTGTGTCCTCTGTGGTTAAAAAATTCTGTCCAAAATCATCTTCCCCCGACCAGACAATAACCTTATAATCAAAAGCCAAGAAACCAGGTTTATTTATGTCTGAAACAGCTCCTTTCCCTGCATCTGAATACCCCGACGAAGGCGCCGGCAATCTGCGTGTGCCGCCGCATTCCATCGAGGCCGAGCAGGCCGTTATCGGCGGTCTGCTGCTGGATAACCGCGCCTGGGAGAATATTGCCGACAAGCTGGTGGAGGAGGACTTCTACCGCCACGACCATCGTCTGCTGTTTGCCGCTATTCGCGAGCTGGAGTCGCGCAACGAACCCTTCGATGCCGTCACCCTGTCGCAGTGCCTGGAGAAAAACAACCAGCTGGAGCAGGCCGGTGGTCTGCTGTATCTGGGTCGCCTGGCCAAGGACACGCCCAGCGCCGCCAATATCGAGGCCTATGCCAATATCGTGCGCGAAAAGTCGGTGCTGCGCCAGCTGATTGCCGTCGGTACCGATATCAGCAGCAGCGGCTACCAGCCCGACGGGCGAGACAGCAAGGAACTGCTGGATGAAGCCGAAAAAAGGGTCTTCCAGATCGCCGAGCACGGCGCCCGCGGCAACAGCGGTTTCCAGGAAATGAAAACCCTGCTGTCGAAAACCGTGGACAAGATCGACCACCTGTTTAACAGCGATGGCGGTATTACCGGCGTTGCCACCGGTTTTGACAAGTTCGATGAAATGACCACCGGCCTGCAACCGGCCGATCTGGTCATCGTTGCCGGCCGCCCGTCCATGGGCAAGACCACCTTTGCCATGAATATTGCCGAAAATGCTGCCATTGCCGCCAAGCTGCCGGTGGCGGTATTCAGTATGGAAATGCCGGGCGACGCCCTGGCCATGCGTATGATTTCCTCGCTGGGGAGGGTCGACCAGCACCATATCCGCACCGGCAACCTTACCGACGAGGACTGGGCGCGCATTACCTCGGCCATTCATATTCTCTCGGAAGCCTCGATATTTATCGATGATACGCCGGCGCTGTCGCCTAACGAGATTCGCGCCCGCGCGCGGCGTTTAAAACGCAAGCACGGCCTCGGCCTGATCGTTATCGACTATCTGCAGCTGATG
The DNA here is from genome assembly GCA_011051475.1 of Gammaproteobacteria bacterium. Classification (GTDB taxonomy): domain Bacteria; phylum Pseudomonadota; class Gammaproteobacteria; order SZUA-229; family SZUA-229. Next base: position 6,716 of record DRLE01000227.1, on the reverse strand, counting down.
CAGATCCACGGCGGCAGTGAGAACCGCGCCACCGAAATTTCCGAAATCTCGCGTGGCCTCAAGGCCATGGCCAAGGAACTGGAAGTGCCGGTGATTGCACTTTCCCAGCTTAACCGCAGCCTGGAGCAGCGTCCCGACAAACGCCCGGTGATGTCCGACCTGCGTGAGTCCGGTGCCATCGAGCAGGACGCCGACCTGATCGTGTTTATCTACCGCGACGAGGTCTATAACGAGGACAGCCCGCAAAAAGGTGTGGCGGAAATCATTATCGCCAAACAGCGTAACGGCCCCATCGGCAAGTCACTGCTGACCTTCCTCGGCAAGTACACCAAGTTCGAGAATTATATCCCTGAAATGTACAACACCGACGGGTTCGAATAGGCGTGGCTTTGAAGGACTCGGTCAAGCCGGGTAACCGTGCCGGCTGGCGTCGTGCGCGCATCAGTCTCAATCCCGGTGCGCTGGCGCACAACCTGGAAAAAGTCCGTGAGAACGCTCCGCATTCGCAGGTAATGGCGGTGATCAAGGCCAATGCCTACGGTCACGGCCTGCTCAGTGCAGCCGCTCAGCTCGATAGCGCCGATATGTTTGCCGTGGCCATGCCCGGCGAGGCGCTGGCCCTGCGCCAGGGCGGTTGTGACAAACCCCTGCTGGTACTGCACGGCTGCTCTTCACTTACCGAACTGCAGCAGTTGTCAGAGCATGGCGTCTCGGTTGTTGTGCATCAGCAGGCCCAGCTTGACATGCTGCAGGGTGCTGAGCTTCCCGGTCCTGTGGATGTCTGGCTGAAGGTCGATACCGGCATGCACCGCGCAGGTATTTCACCGCAGCAGGTCAGCGGTTTTTATAAGGCCCTGAAGGCCGAGCCGGCGGTGGCATCGGTTTTTCTGATGAGTCATTTTGCCAATGCGGATGAAGTTGGTAATGCATTAAATAACAAACAGATAGAGATGTTTGTTAAAGTTACTTCTAATTATAGTGCAAGACGCAGTATGGCCAATTCCGCCGCCATACTCAGCCTCTCGCACAGCCATTTCGATATCGTGCGTCCCGGCATTATGCTTTACGGTTCCTCGCCGTTTGCCGACTGCCCGGCTGCCGAGCTGGGGCTGGAAGCGGTCATGCAGTTTGAGGCCCCGCTGCTGGAAATCAAGACCGTGCCGGCCGGTGAGTCCATCGGCTATGGCAGCCGCTACCGCTGTGAAGTGGATACCCGCGTTGGCCTGGTGGCCGCCGGCTATGCCGACGGCTATCCGCGTCACGCCGGGGACAGAACGCCGGTCTGGCTCAACGGCCAGCGTTGCCCGCTGCTGGGCCGGGTCTCCATGGACAGCCTGTGTATTGATCTGACCGGGGTGGACGCCGCTGTCGGTGACCGTGTCGTCCTCTGGGGCCGGGAACTGCCGGTGGACGAGGTGGCGCAAATGAGTGAGACCATCGCCTATGAGCTGCTCTGTCACGCCGGGGTGGCGGCGGATATTCTCTAAAAGTTCAGTAAGCTGCCACAGGCGGGTGACATAGGGAAAAATTGGTCTATTCTCTATGCTTATATCAATAATAATCTGAAAAGGAACTGCCGGAGTCTGCAATGTCTGTTACCCGATCTTTCTTCAATCCATCTCTTGTCAAATCCCTGGTACTGCTGGGTGTTGCCAGCATGGGCCTGTCAGGCTGCGTTGGCGGCACCACTGCCATGTTTCGTGCCGACCCGTCGCATACCGCCGTTTACGATGCTTCCGGTCCAACGGAACTGAACACGCTGGACTGGAAATTCAGTGCACCGGATAAAACCTATTCGTCACCACTGGTTGCCAATGGCAAGGTTTACCTGGGCTGTAATGACAAGTACCTCTATGCGGTTGACCAGAAAACCGGGCAGATGAAATGGCGTTACAAAACCGGCGGTAATATCGAGTCGACACCGGCCACCAGCAAGGGCATCGTCTTTATCGGCAGCTGGGACAAGACGCTGTACGCCATCAAGGACGAAAACCAGTCCCTGGTCTGGAAATACAGGACCAAGGGGCCGATTTCCTCTTCACCGGTCATCGTCGATGATGTGATTTATTTTGCCAGCGAAGACGGCAATCTGTACGCGGCAAGCACAGAGAACGGTTTCAGAAAATGGAGTTTTGATGCCGGCGCGCCTATCTACAGTTCTCCGGCGGTGCAGGGTGATTATATATTCTTCGGTACCCTGAAAGGCCAGCTGTTTGCGGTCAATCGCCACACCGGCCAGGAATACTGGCGCTTCCAGACCAATGGCAAGATTCACTCTTCACCGGCAGTTGATGCCAACAATGTTTATTTCGGCAGTGATGACAAGCGGGTTTATGCGGTGAATATTCATACCGGCCAGCAGTTCTGGGTGAAGAAAACCGCCGGCCCGGTACTGTCCTCACCGGCACTGTATGATGGCAATGTCTATATCGGCAGCAAGGACGGTTATGTCTATGCCTATGATGTCAGCGATGGCACCCGCGAGTGGGAATACCGTACCGAGTCGGCTATCTTCGCACCGGTAGTGGTAGCATCCGATACGGTTTATGTCGGTAGTACGGATTATCATATGTACGCACTGGATGCCGATGACGGCAAGCTGCAGTGGAAATACAAGGTGGATGGAAAGATCTATACCAGCGCCGCGATTGACGACAAGCATATCTACTTTAACAGTGTGACCGGTTCTCTGTTCGCGGTGAAGTAAGACGGATTTTGCCGCAAAGTTTGCAAACAAGCGCAAACTTTGCGGCAGAAAGAAAAACTACTTCTCCAGATACTGCAATTTGCCTGGCTTGCCCGCCCAGTCGTCGGCATCGGGCAGCGGGTCCTTGCTGGCATTGATCACCGGCCATTCCCGGGACAGTTCAGCATTGAGCTCAAGAAACTGTTCCTGCCCCTCGGGAACGTCATCATCGGCAAAAATCGCGCCGATCGGGCATTCCGGCTCACACAGGGTGCAGTCGATGCACTCCTCAGGGTCGATAACCAGGAAGTTCGGGCCTTCGTGAAAGCAGTCCACCGGGCAGACATCGACACAGTCGGTGTACTTGCATTTGATACAGTCTTCAACAACTACATAAGTCATGGTTATTTAATCGTGGCTGATAATTCGCGTAATTTTAACATAGTCACTCGAACATGCATGCCAACATGGTCTAAAATCCACCTTAATTCAGTTAAATAAAAATCAATTAGGAATATCTGTATGAGTTCGATACGCACTGCTGTTTTTCCCGTGGCCGGTCTCGGCACACGCTTTCTGCCTGCTACCAAGGCCATTGCCAAAGAAATGCTCACCGTGGTGGACAAACCACTGATTCAGTATGCAACCGAAGAAGCCGTAGCCGCAGGCATGGAAAATCTGGTGTTTATCGTCGGTCGTACCAAAAACGCGATTATCGATCACTATGACAAGGCCTATGAGCTGGAAACCGAGCTCGGCCTGCGCAACAAGACCGAGTTGCTGAAGGTGGTGAAGGAAGTCGTGCCACCGCATATTCACTGCGTCTTTATCCGCCAGTCAGAAGCCCTGGGTCTGGGCCATGCCGTGCTGTGCGCCGAGCCGGCGGTAACCGACCAGCCTTTTGCCGTGATCCTGCCCGATGACCTGATCTATAACAACGGTGGTCCCAGCTGTATCCAGCAAATGGTGGATGTCTATGAACAACAGCAGGGCAGCGTTATCGGCACGCAGACCGTGGCCATGGAGGAAAGCGATAAATACGGCATGGTGGCCGGGCCCAGAATCGACGAGCGCATTTCGCGTGTGGATGAAATCATTGAAAAACCCGACCCCTCCGAAGCGCCATCGGACCAGGCCGTAGTCGGCCGTTATATTCTCACCCCGGCCATCTTTGACAAGCTGAAAACCACCGGGCGTGGTGCCGGTAATGAAATTCAGCTGACCGACGCCATTGCCGAGCTGCGCAAAACCGAAGAAATCTATGCCTACAGTTTTGAGGGCCGCCGCTACGACTGTGGCAGCAAGATCGGCTACCTTGAGGCCAATGTCGAAATCGCCCTGCAGCACGAGGAAATGGCCGATGCCTTCAGGCAGTATCTGAAGGCGCTGCCGCTGGACTAGGGAGTCCTGTGTCCTGGTGGCAGGCTTCCCGTCCATGGTGGCCCCACCTCTATTTCATGCAACTAAAACAGCCCTGCAGCTTGTCGCTGCAGGCGCTTTCAGTTAAGCTTTTTTGTTTTCACGGCGGGGCAGATTTGCGCTGCAAATAAACGGGCCAATACGCGCCATCTTCTTTAACGGGGCCAGCAACAGGGCCTATACGGGCTGAACAAACCAATGACTGATTTAACCGAAACAGAAAACACCTTTACCGTAAAAGTCGGCCTTGCCGAAATGCTCAAGGGCGGCGCCATTATGGACGTCACCAATGCCGAGCAGGCAAAAATTGCCGAGGATGCCGGGGCCTGCGCGGTGATGGCGCTGGAGCGCATTCCCTCCGATATCCGCCGTGACGGCGGCGTGGCGCGCATGTCCAGCCCGGACATGATCGAGGAAATCCAGAAAACCGTATCGATTCCGGTCATGGCCAAGTGCCGCATCGGCCATTTTGCCGAGGCCCAGGTGCTCGAAGCCCTGGAAGTCGACTTTATCGATGAATCCGAAGTCCTGACCCCGGCCGACGATGTCAATCATGTTTACAAGCATGACTTCAAGGTGCCCTTTGTCTGTGGCGCCACCAACCTGGGCGAGGCCCTGCGCCGTATCGGTGAAGGTGCAGCCATGATGCGTACCAAGGGTGAGGCCGGCAGCGGCAATATCGTCGAGGCCGTGCGTCACATGCGCGCCCTGCAGGATGAAATGCGTCGCCTGACCACCATGGGCAAGGAGCAGCTGATGGCCGTGGCCAAGGACCACGGCGCGCCCTATGACCTGGTCTGCTATGTCGCCGAGCACGGCAAGCTGCCGGTACCCAATTTCTCCGCCGGCGGTATTGCCACCCCGGCCGATGCCGCACTGGTACGCCAGCTGGGCGCCGAGGCCGTGTTTGTCGGCTCCGGTATCTTCAAGTCAGAAGACCCGGCGGCGCGCGCCGCTGCCATCGTCAAGGCCACTACGCACTATGATGACCCGGCTGTGCTGCTGGAAGTCAGCCGTGGCCTGCAGGGCGGCATGAAGGGGTTGGAAATGTCCGAGATTCCCGAAGAGGAACGCCTGGCGGTTCGCGGCTGGTAGCACTGGCATGAACAAAATGGTCGGTGTGCTTGCCATGCAGGGGGCATACCAGAAACATATTGATATGCTGCAGGCCTGTGGCGCCAGGGCGAAAATGGTGCGTTACGCCCGTGAGCTCGATGGCTGTGACGCACTGATCATCCCCGGTGGTGAATCAACCACCATCAGTCTGCTGTTGCAGAAAAGCGCCCTGTACGAGCCGCTCAGGAGCTTCGCGCAGACACACCCGGTAATGGGCGCTTGCGCCGGCATGATTATGATGGCCGAGGCGGTCGATGATGCGCGGGTAACCCCCCTGGGTATTATGCCGTTTCGAGCGCTGCGTAATCACTATGGCCGGCAGGTACACAGTTTTGTCACGGATATCAGCTTGAACTTTGACGAAGGTCGCCCGTTCCCTGCTGTTTTTATCCGCGCACCGGGCGTAGAAAAGCTGTCGGCGGACATCAATGTGCTGGCCGAATACAAGGGCGAGCCGGTGATGCTGGAAAAAGACGGTCACCTGGCCCTGTCATTTCATCCGGAACTGACGGATGACAAGCGTATTCACGCCTGGTGGTTGAAGCATATACACCTAGGGACCCTCTAATTAATGTCATTTTGAGCGGAACGAAGTGGAGTCGATATGTCCGTGGATGGACGGTAGTAGAGTAACGCAGGAGCAGTTACCGGAAAATCTTATATTCCGTAATTCGTTGATTGCACAGTGGTAAAAGATCCTTCGACTTCGCTACGCTGCGCTCAGGATGACAAAATCGCTATTAATCAGAGATTCCCCAGGATAACAGGTCAGGTCTGGTCGACAATACAATCATTATCTGCGAGGATAGAACCATGCAGGCTGGCATCAATAAACCAATGGCTCCCGTAGCAGCTCAAACGGCAGGAAAGGCAAAAACACCGGTTTTCCCCGCGGTGCTTTCCGCACCCCTGCGCCTGATGCCGGCTTCCATGCACAGCCGCCTGCTGGTAAAAACCCTGAACCGTGTTTTCGCTGAAGAGCTCAGGCAGGGTGAACTGGATTTTCTGCAGGACAGGGTGCTTTATATCAGCATCAGTGACGTCGGCATACGCTATACCTTTACCCTGAAGCAGGACAGGCTGCAGGCCGTCACCGGCAATGCCAGTCCCGATGTTCATCTCGAAGGCACCCTGTATGACTACATGCTGCTGGCCGGCCGGCGCGAGGACACCGATGCGCTGTTCTTCAACCGCCGCCTGCACATGCAGGGCGATACCGAACTGGGTCTGTTCGTGAAAAACTTTCTTGACGGCATGGATATGGAATCGAAAAAGCTGCCGGCCTATCTGGAGTCTTTCGTTAAAAAAGTGTTGCCTTATTACGAAAAGCTTTTTTAAAGGCGTTTGCACCACAGAGGACACAGAGGTCACAGAGATAATCTGTTTTTTTATTCTTGTGGTTCGAATTTATTCGAACAGCAGACCATAGTTTCCTCATGTACGAATGTATTCGCACCGACAGAACAGCGAAGCAACTATAAAAACTCTGTGACCT
>DRLE01000226.1 GCA_011051475.1 Gammaproteobacteria bacterium | reverse complement strand
TCGCGGTCGCGTGCCTGCTTGGCGCTGCCGCCGGCCGAGTCACCTTCCACCAGAAACAGCTCGGAGCGCATCGGGTCCTGCGAGGAACAGTCGGACAGCTTGCCCGGCAGCGCCGGGCCCGTGGTGACCTTCTTGCGCACCACCTTCTTGCCGGCGCGCAGGCGTTTCTGCGCGTTTTCGATGGCCAGCATGGCAATGGCCTCGCCGGCCTCGGTGTGCTGGTTCAGCCACAGGCTGAAGGCATCCTTGACCACGCCGGAAACGAAGGCGGCGCATTCGCGCGAAGACAGGCGTTCCTTGGTCTGCCCGGAAAACTGCGGATCGGCCAGCTTGACCGAAAGCACGTAACAGACCCGGTCCCAGACATCCTCCGGGCTGAGCTTGACGCCGCGCGGCAACAGGCTGCGAATTTCGCAGAACTCGCGCAGGGCCTCGGTCAGGCCGGTGCGCAGACCGTTGACATGGGTGCCACCCTGCGCCGTCGGAATCAGGTTGACATAGGACTCGGTGGTCAGTTCGCCGGCATCCAGCGCCCAGGTCAGGGCCCAGTCCACGGCCTCGGTATTGCCGGCCATGCTGCCGACAAAAGGCTCCTGCGGCATGCATTCGCGCTCGAACAGGTTTTCGCCCAGGTAGTCGGCCAGGCCGCCTTCATAGCACCAGCTTTCCTTTTCGCCGCTTTTCTCCTCGACAAAGCTGACCAGCAGCCCCGGGCACAGCACCGCCTTGGCGCGCAGCACATGTTTGAGCTTGCTCACCGAAAAGCTCGGCGTGTCGAAATATTTTTTCTCCGGCCAGAAACGGATGGTGGTGCCGGTATTGCGCTTGCCCACGGTGCCGGTTTTTTTCAGCTTGCCGACCCTGGCGCCGTGCTTGAACGACATCTGATAGACATTGCCGTCACGGCGCACTTCCACATCCACCTTCGATGACAGCGCATTGACCACGGAAACCCCGACGCCGTGCAGGCCGCCGGAGAACTTGTAGTTTTTATTGGAGAACTTGCCGCCGGCATGCAGTCGGGTGAGGATGACCTCGACCCCGGGTATGCCCTCTTCCGGGTGGATATCCACCGGCATGCCGCGGCCGTCATCGGTGACGCTGAGCGAACCGTCCTTGTGCAGCACAACCTCGATTTTTTTCGCATGCCCGGCAATGGCCTCGTCGACACTGTTATCGATGACCTCCTGCGCGAGGTGGTTGGGACGGCTGGTGTCGGTATACATGCCCGGGCGCTTCTGCACCGGTTCAAGACCTGTTAATACCTCAATGGCCGAGGCATCGTAGTTGCTCATTCGATTATTACACTCTGTAGGGCTGTTATTGCTTGTTGTTTGTTATTGCTTGTTGTTACAGGGAAAACCGCACGGAATATGGTGCGCTACTTTATCACCTGCCCCGCCTGAAAGGAACACGGAAAATGACAGGGCCGCGCCGGAAACGCTCCGGCGCGGCCCTGTATGACAAGCCTGTTGTGTTCGCTTATTTCTTGCGGATTTCGGCAACCAGCTTGTCAACCGGCACGTATCCGGGGAGCAGCTCGCCGTTTTCAAGAATAATGGCGGGGGTACCGCGAACGCCAAGCTCACGGGCGAGCGCCAGGTGCTGTTTGATCGGGTTGTCGCAGGTTTTCTCCTCGACCTCACCACCGGCCTTGGCATTATTCAATGCTTCCTGCTGATTGTCCGCACACCAGACACTAACGGTTTTCTTCATATCAGCCGTGCCTTTCAGGGGCATGAACACATAACGGACCTCGACGTTCTTTTCCATGTACTTCGGAATCTCGCTGTGCAGGCGGCGACAGTAGGGACAGTCAATATCGGTCACCACGGTAATAACGTTCTCGACCTTTTTCGGTCTGTACACCAGCATGTTCTTTTCACCCAGCTTTTCCAGGGCAGCAAGGCGTATGGTGGACTTGGCCTCCTCGCTGACATTACGCTTGGTTTTCAGATCGTAGAGGTCACCTTCGATCATGTAACGGGCGTCATCGCTCATATAAACAACCTGCGAACCGACAACAACCTCATAGAGGCCTTCAACAGGTGTTGCGGAAATCCGCGTGGGTTTGACCGCTGGCATGGTTCTGGCCAGTGACTGCCTCAGCTTTTCTACACCTTCGGACGAATTTTCGGCTGTCGCAGAGAACGAGGTCAGCAGTGAGGTAATAAACAGAATTACAGGGAACGGGGAAAATTGTTTCATAGTTTGCACATGTTAGGTAGTTGAATCCAGGTATCTGGCTGATAGGACAGCGCGCATTATAGTTAATTCCGCAAAATCCTGATACAGCAGTTTTTTTATCCAGGGAATCTCTTGCATGAACACCGCCCGTGTCAGGCACGGGGATGGTGCTTGTGGTACATATCGCGCAGACGCCGGTCTGCCACATGGGTATAGATCTGCGTGGTGGAAATATCGCTGTGCCCCAGCAGCATCTGCACCACGCGCAAATCGGCGCCATGATTGAGCAGATGAGTGGCGAAAGCATGACGCAGGGTATGCGGTGAAAGCTGCTCGGAATCAATACCGGCCACAGACGCGTAGCGCTTCACCATGTACCAGAAGGCCTGCCGGGTCATGGCACCGCCACGGCGGGTGACAAACACGGCACTGCTCAGTTGCCCGGCTGTTTTCTGCCGGCTGGCGGAATGCAGCAGTTGCGGCCTGGCCTGACGGTAGTATTTCTGCAGCCAGTCAAGCGCTACCTCTCCGACCGGCACCAGTCGTTCCTTGTTACCCTTGCCCACCACCCGGATAACACCCTGCTCCATGGCAATCTGTGTGGTCTGCAGGCCGACCAGTTCACTCACGCGCAGGCCGGTGGCATAAAGCAGCTCCAGCATGGCGCGATCACGCAGGCCAAGATCATCGTTAATATCGGGTGCTGTCAGCAGATTTTCAACCTGCTGCTCGTTCAGCGAAACCGGCAGACTGCGTTCACCCCTGGGAGATTCCAGCAGACGCGTCGGGTCTTCCTGTATGCGGTTTTCCCGCAGCAGAAAAAGATAGAACCGGCGCAGAGTCGACAGCATGCGCGCAACCGAACGTCGCTTCTGTTTCTGCTGGTAGTTCCAGGCAAGAAAGTCCTGAATGGTGGCGGTACTGACGCCAAGCAGGCCGGTCTGCTTCTGCTTCAGCCACAGGGCAAAACCGGCCAGGTCATTGCGATAGGCGCTTAGCGTGTTTTCACTTAAACCACTCTCCATCCACAGATGGTCGAAAAAGTTTTCAAGCAGCTGCTGCTCGGATTTGTTCAGACGGTCAAATTTTGACATAAAGGAAGTATAACCAAAAAAGCCACTCACCGGAGTGAGTGGCTTTTGTGAAAGGACATGGTCCTGTTCTGCGATACAGTCTAACGACGTTTACGACGTTTTGGCTTAAGTGCCTTTTCAATCTTGGCCATTTCCTTTTTGGTCCAGCTTTCCACGAATTTGGCCACTGCGGCCTCCTTCTTCTTTGCCATATTGATCAGCATATTCTGCCGTTTTGCCATTTTCGCCGCTTCAGCCTTGGCTTCTGCCAGTGCTTCCGCAGCGGCGGCTACGCGTTCACGAAGTTTCTGCTTGGCTGCCGCCGCATTTTCACGCGCTTTTTTCTTACGCTCTGCGGCGGCCCGCTTTTTTGCGGCTAACGCTTTTTTTTTTGCAGCGGCGGCCTTCTTTTTGGCTGCTGCTGCCTTTTTCTTTGCTGCTGCGGTTGTTTTCTTCGCTGGTGCCTTTTTTGCGACCTTCTTCTTGGCAACTTTTTTCTTCGCTACCTTTTTCTTGGCCACTTTCTTCTTAACAACTTTTTTCTTTGCGACCTTCTTCTTGGCTACCTTTTTTCTTGCCGGTGCTTTTTTGGCAACCTTCTTCTTGGCAACCTTTTTCTTGACCACTTTTTTCTTTACAGGTTTTTTAGCAGCGACCTTTTTCTTTGCTGTTGTTTTTTTCTTTACAACACGTTTTGCTGCAACTTTTTTCTTTGTTGCGGTTTTTTTCTTAGCAGTTTTTTTTGTAGTACGAGCCATCTTGGAAGTCCCCTTATGTGAGTTACGTTCAAAAGTATAAAACGTTATTCTAATTTAGCAAACTTTTTTTATAATTTACAAACTTTTTTATTGTTTTAAATAAAACACTTAAACCGCTTCGTTATCTTTTTCAACGCGCATTACATCGTTTGAATTTAAAAATGTTATGCAATTGAAGTCATAACAGCATTCATTTTTTAATGAAGTTTGCTTTGTCACTGTCGAACTGTATTTATGCAGATTACATTTTTGTTACATTTCACAAACCCGGCTTGCACTGCATACTCTAATCCTCCACAATCGATACAAATCTTACACGGGACATTCTAATGGAAACAAAAGCAGACATCGGTTTAATCGGACTTGCAGTAATGGGACAGAATCTTGTTCTTAACATGGCCGAGCACGGTTTTCATGTAGCGGTCTTCAACAGAACCACCAGCAAGGTAGATGAATTTATCGCCGGGCCGGCAAAAGGCTACAGCATTAGCGGAACCCACAGCCTTGAAGAGCTGGTCGCCGCCCTGTCGGTACCGCGCAAGGTAATGCTGATGGTCAAGGCCGGCGAAGTCGTTGACCACTTTATCGACTCATTACTGCCGCTGCTTGAACCCGGCGATGTCATTATCGATGGTGGTAATTCACACTACCCCGACACCACGCGTCGTACCGCCTGGCTCAGGGAGAAAGGCCTGCACTTTATCGGCACCGGGGTATCCGGTGGCGAAGAAGGCGCGCGCTTCGGCCCATCCATTATGCCCGGCGGTGATCCCGAAGCCTGGCCACTGGTAAAGGATATTTTTCAGTCTATCGCTGCAAAAGTTGATGGCGAGCCCTGTTGCCAGTGGGTTGGCGAAGATGGTGCCGGACATTTCGTAAAAATGGTGCATAATGGCATTGAATACGGCGACATGCAGCTGATCTGCGAAGCCTATGCCCTGATGAAAAATGCCCTGGGCATGGATTACGAACAGATGCATAATATTTTCAGTCAGTGGAGCAACGGCGTACTCGATTCCTACCTTATCGATATCACCCGCGACATTATGATTGTAAAAGATGAGGACGGGACACCCCTGCTGGAGAAAATTCTTGATACTGCCGGGCAGAAAGGCACGGGAAAATGGACCGGCATCAGCGCGCTTGAACTGGGCGTGCCCCTGACCCTGATCGGGGAATCGGTATTTGCCCGTGTTTTATCCTCACTGAAAGAGGAACGCGTACATGCCGCCGGTATTCTTGGCCCCGGCCCGGCAATTCCGGCGATTGAAAACCGGGATGAAATCATCAATGCGCTGGAAGACGCGCTGTATGCATCAAAGATTATTTCCTACGCCCAGGGTTTTATGCTGATGTCCGCAGCCGCCACCGAATACAACTGGAAGCTTCACTATGGCGACATCGCGCTGATGTGGCGTGGTGGCTGCATTATCCGCAGCGCTTTTCTCGGCAATATCAAGCAGGCCTATGACAAAAACCCCGGCCTGCAGAACCTGGCACTGGATGATTTTTTCAGCAATGCACTGAAATCGGCAGAGGCCGGCTGGCGAAAGGTAGTGGTACTGGCTGCGCAAAGCGGCATCGCTGCACCGGCACTTTCATCGGCACTGTCCTATTTCGATGGCTATCGCAGCGAGCGCCTGCCCGCCAACCTGCTGCAGGCACAGCGCGACTATTTCGGCGCGCATACCTATGAACGCATTGACCGCAAACGGGGCGAATATTTCCATACCGACTGGACCGGTCATGGCGGCAAGGTTTCATCGACCACTTACGAGGTTTAGGGAAGCACTTGCATGAACCGTGGGTAAAAACTGTTTTTTATAGACACAGGTCAAGAACCGGTGATTAAGGCCTTGTATTGCCAGCGCCGCAATCTTATATTTATCCATACAGACCGGCAAAAATCCGAGCGGTGTTGGGCTTATCTGCTGAAACACTGACGTGCGTGTGCGCTTTTACCGACCCTGAAGGGATTTCACCATGAATATTATCGCTGCGGATGTTGGTGGCACCAAGACAAGACTGTTATATGCCAGCAGCGGGCAGACGACGTCAATACTAAACGAAACATGCTATGCCAGTACCGGCTTTGATGATTTCGAAGCCCTGCTGCAGACCTTTATAACCGACAGCAGGCTGCAAGGTGGTGATATCGATATCCTTATGCTTGCGCTGCCGGGACCGGTCAGCAGCCAGGGCGCGCGCCTGACGAACCTGCCGTGGATTATTGAAAAACAGGTATTGAAAGACACTTTCGGTATTCCTGAGGTGTTTTTTATCAATGACTTTCAGGCCTCCGCGCTCGGTACCCTGCAACTGGACAAAGACAGCTGTATTGTTCTGAATCGTGTACACAATACTGATAATCCGCTTGATGGGAATAAACTGCGTGTCGCGGTCGGCGCCGGTACCGGCCTGGGTGTTGCCTGGCTGCAGGAAAATGAGGCCGGCACACAAAGTCATGCCAGCGAAGGCGGGCATATGGATTTTGCTCCGGCCGATGCTACCCAGCTTGAGCTACTGCGGTACATGCACCGGCAATATGAGCATGTTTCATACGAGCGGCTGCTGTCGGGCAGCGGCCTGGTATCCCTGTACCGTTTTTTTGCCGGCACCGAGAAAAAAAACATCGAGCCTGGCTGGATCAGCCAGCACGCCATCGATAATGCCGATGCCGGCCGCGCGCTGTCGACATTCGTACAGATCTACGGTGCCTATATCGGTAATATAGCCATGCTGTTCAAACCGAATCAGGGTATTTACATTACCGGCGGCATTGCCGCCAAAATATCGGACAGCATGCAGTCGGATGATTTTTTAAACGCATATCGCAACAAGGGAAGAATGCGTACACTGGTGGAACAGGTACCGGTTTACCTGGTCACAGAAGAACGCGTGGGCGTACTCGGCGCCCTGTCAGAAGCCGTCAAAATACAGCAGGTATCCAGATGACCACAAGCAAACAGACCCAGAAAAAAAACTACCGCTACTATACCGACACCAACCTCGGCTCCGAACTCACGCGCAAGACCCTGGTTCTGATACTGGCAGGCGGCTCCGGCTCCCGGCTCAAGGGCCTGACCGCCTGGCGCGCCAAGCCGGCGGTGCCCTTCGGCGGCAAGTACCGCATTATCGATTTCGCCCTGTCCAACTGCGTTAACTCGGGTCTGCGTCGTATCGGGGTACTCACGCAGTACAAGTCACACTCCCTGATTCGCCACCTGCAACGCGCCTGGGGTTTTATGCGCGCCGAAATCGGCGAGTTTGTCGAGCTGATCCCGGCGCAGCAGCGCGTTGACGAGCAGTGGTACCGGGGCACCGCCGACGCCCTCTATCAGAATATCGATATTATCCGCCGGCACGCGCCGGACAATGTTATTGTGCTCGGCGGCGACCATATCTATACCATGGACTATTCCAAGATGCTCTACCAGCATGTCACCTCGGGCTCGGACCTGACCGTTGGCTGCATCGAAGTGCCCCGTGAGGAGGCCACCGGGTTCGGCGTCATGTCCGTTGACAAGGACTATCGCATCACCAAATTCACCGAGAAGCCCGCCGATCCCGAAGCCATGCCGGGCAAACCGGACAAGGCACTGGCGTCCATGGGCATTTATATCTTTTCCACCTCCTATCTCTATGCCAGCCTGATCGAGGATTCCGAAGATGAAAACTCGGCGCATGATTTCGGCAGGGATATCGTGCCCAAGAGCATTAATATCTGTAATGCCTATGCCTACCCGTTTACCAAGGATGACGGCAGCCCCGCCTACTGGCGTGATGTCGGCACCGTGGATTCCTACTGGGAGGCCAATATGGAACTCTGCGAGGTCGAACCCGAACTCAACCTGTATTCGCGAGACTGGCCGATCTGGACCTACCAGACCCAGCACCCGCCCGCCAAGTTCGTTTTCGATGATGACGACGCCCGCGGCCATGCCATCGACTCGCTGGTGGCAGGCGGCTGTATTCTCTCCGGCGCACGCGTCAAGCGTTCGGTCATCTTCTTCGCCACCGAGATCGAGCGCGGCACCATCGTCAAGGACAGCGTGGTGCTGCCCAAGGTTTCCATCGGCAAGAACTGCCGCATTACCCGCGCCATTATCGACAAGGCCTGCACCATTGAAGACGGTACGGTTATCGGTGAAGACCTGGAAGAAGATCGCAGGCGATTCTATGTCTCTGACAGTGGTATCGTGCTGGTAACACCGAAAATGCTGGGGCAGAACCTTTATATGATCGATAAAGAAGAGTTGAAGGGCAGATAAGTCCGAACACATAAAAACCTTATGACTACAGACAATTCAGACAAGGCCGGAACAGCCAGCAAAAGGCACAATACAGACAGGACCGTCAACTTTGTGCTGTGCTGGCACATGCACCAGCCCTGGTACCAGCAGGGCATCGACGGTGACTACAGCCTGCCCTGGGTCTATCTGCACGCGATCAAGGACTACGAAGACATGGTCTCCCACCTTGAAGCCCACCCCGACATGCAGCTTGTGGTGAACTTCGCTCCGGTACTGCTCGAACAGCTCGATGATTACGCGCAGCAACTGAAAAACTGGCTGGATCATGCCAGGCCGATGAAAGACCCCCTGCTCAACCTGCTCGCCGGCGCCACGCCGATTCCCGAGTCGTTGCATGAACGCTACCAGATACTTTGTGACTGCCAGCGCGCCAATGCCGAAAAAATGATCGACCCCTACCCGGATTTCAGGCATCTGCTGGACATGGTAAGCAGCATGTTTCCAAGGGGGGAATGTGACGAGCATGACAGCATCTGCCTGCAATATCTGGATACGCAATACTTTGTCGATGTACTGATGTGGTACCACCTGGCCTGGCTGGGACACACGCTGAAACAGACGCAGGTTTCCCGTGACCTGATTGAAAAGGCTCGCCTGTTTGACAAAGCCGACCGCCGCGACCTGATACTGCTTATCCATGACTGCATTTCACAGTTGATACCTCGATATCGCAGGCTGGCGGAAAACGGTCAGATCGAACTGTCGATGACACCCTATGGCCATCCAATCATTCCTTTATTGAATGATATGGACAATATGGCCTGCGCCCAGGGCGACGCCCCGCGCCCGGCCTGCGGCAACTACCCCGGCGGTGTCGAGCGCTCGCGCTGGCACATCCAGCACGGCATCGAGTGCTTCGAACATTATTTCGGTTTCCGCCCGCAGGGCATCTGGCTGGCCGAAGGTGGTATTTCAGAAGACGCCATTGCCCTGATCGAGGAATTCGGTTTTCAGTGGACGGCCTCCGGTGAAGCGGTCTGGCGCAACAGCGTTGAACTGAGTCCGCATGATCCTGAAATGGTAAAAACCAAACACGCCCTGTTCCACCCGCATGTGTTACGCGATCACTCGCCGAATATCTTCTTTCGTGACGACGGCCTTTCCGACCTGATCGGTTTTAAATACAGCAAGATGGATTCCATAGAAGCCGCCGAGGATCTGATCAGAAACCTGATCAATATTGCCGACTTTCTCGGCGACAGCGCGCACCGCCATGTTATCCCCGTGATTCTCGATGGTGAGAACGCCTGGGAGTACTACCCGCATAACGGCTATTACTTCCTTAACCATCTTTACAGCGTGCTGCCCGGACACAAAAGAATACGGGCCACCACCTTTTCCGCCGTGGCTGAAAAAACCAGCCGGCATGTGCTGGAAAAAATGTGCGCCGGCAGCTGGGTCTACGGTTCATTTTCCACCTGGATCGGCGAAGCCGACAAGAACCGCGCCTGGGAGCGCCTGGTGGAAGCCAAGCAGGCCTATGACCGCGTTGTCGCCAGTGGAACGCTTGACGCAGAAGAACTCGAGCGTGCCACCCGTCAGCTGGCGGTCTGCGAAGGTTCCGACTGGTTCTGGTGGTTCGGAGACGTGAATTCCCCGGACAGTGTCCGTGACTTCGATCAGCTGTTTCGCATACAGCTGAAGAACCTCTACTGCCTGCTGCAACTGCCGGTGCCGGAAAACCTGGATGAACCGCTGTCACTCGGCGGTGGCAATCCGGAAAACGCCGGTACCATGTTAAGAAACACCTGATGATGTCTGTCTTTCATGCAGCAGACCGCTATTCACCGCAGTCTTATCAACCACAGGGAAGTAAGCATTGATGTCTACCGTCAACCTCCATCGCCGGCGCTGCGGTCTTTTGCTGCACCCTACATCACTGCCTTCGGGCAGCCTCGACAACAGTGTCGAGCGCTGGCTACGGCTACTGGCCGGTGCCGGTTTCAGCGTCTGGCAGGTGCTGCCACTGGGCGAACCCCAGGCCGGACTGTCACCCTACCAGTGCACCTCGGCTTTCGCCATGAATCCGGCGCTGCTGCCCGACTACGCACCGCTGGATGTAGATGATAAAAACTTTACTGACTTCTGCCATCAGCAGCAGTTCTGGCTGGACGACTACGCGCTTTTCAGGGTGCTCAAGCAACAGTTCGACGACCGCGCCTGGAACGACTGGCCACGGCCATACCGGTTTCGCGACAGCAGTACCCTGCAGACGGCAAACCGTGAGCACGCTACAGCCATAACCCTGCTGAAATGGCAGCAATACCGGCTACACCGGCGCTGGCAGAACATCCGCCGGCAGGCCTCAGCGCTGGACATACTGCTGTTCGGTGATATGCCCATTTATATCGGCCATGACAGCGCCGATGTCTGGGCACACCGTGAGCAGTTTCTGCTGGATGAGGAAGGCAATATGGAAGTGGTCAGCGGCGTGCCGCCGGACTACTTCTCACCCACCGGCCAGCGCTGGGGCAACCCGCACTACGACTGGGAACAGATGCAGCAGGATGACTTTACCTGGTGGAAGGCCCGCATCAATCATCACCTGCAACAGTTTGACCTGATACGTATCGACCACTTCCGCGGGCTGGAAGCGGCATGGATGATCGATGCCGACTGTGATACCGCGGTTGACGGCCACTGGCAGAAGATACCCGGTGACGCCCTGCTTTCCAGCATCCGCAATATGCTCAATAATAATGACGGCAGCGCGCTGCCCTTTGTTGCCGAGGACCTGGGCATTATTACGCCCGAGGTCACCGCGCTGCGAAAGAAATACCGGTTGCCCGGTATTGCCGTGCTGCAGTTCGGTTTCGATGAATTCGACGACAATCCGCACAAACTGAAAAACATCAGCGAGGATCGCGTCGTCTATACCGGCACGCATGACAATGACACCACGAAGGGCTGGTTCAACAGCCTGCCCGACCATGTCAAGGGCCAGGTGCTGCATGACCTGGGCCTGCCCCATGACGACTCGGTCGAGGCTGTGGTGGAAAGAATGATCGAAGGCGCGCTGCACTCACCGGCCTGCATGAGTATGATACCGGTACAGGATATCCTGCATCTGGGCAGCGAGGCACGCATGAATATACCCGGCACCACGCAAGACAACTGGCAGTGGCAACTGGGCTGGCAGCAGCTGGAACAACTGGAAGACCATGACTGGCAGAGCCAT
The DNA here is from genome assembly GCA_011051475.1 of Gammaproteobacteria bacterium. Taxonomy (GTDB): domain Bacteria; phylum Pseudomonadota; class Gammaproteobacteria; order SZUA-229; family SZUA-229. The sequence continues at coordinate 880 of DRLE01000226.1, read as the reverse complement.
ATGCGCGCACGCATTGAAACCGCACATCGCCTGCCGGACACCATGCCGATAAAAGCGGATCATGCAGCGACAAAAGCAGAAAACCTGCCATACTGAACAGGCAGAAAAACAGACACTACCATGACAGACGCACTGACAAGAATCCAGCAGGGCTGGCACCATGACCCCTTCGAATGGCTGGGCCTGCACCCCGCCCGCCCGGGCTATGTGGTGCGCGCCTTTATGCCCACGGCCGAGAGCGTCGAACTCGAGGGCATCGGTCCGATGCAGCGCATCGATGGTAGTGACGGCTTTGAAATCAGGCTGAGCCTGCAGCAAAAAGACGGCCTGTCACCGCATTACCGCCTGTGCTGGGTCGAAAAAGGCTCGGGCGAACAGCATTGCACGACCTCACCCTACAGTTTTCTGCCAATACTCAGCGATTTCGACCTGAACCTGTTCAGCGCCGGTTCGCACCTGCATATCTACCGTTTTCTCGGCGCGCACCTGCAGAATATCGACGGCGTAGACGGCTGCCTGTTCGCGGTCTGGGCGCCCAATGTCAAACGCGTCAGCGTGATCGGCGACTTCAATGGCTGGCACGGCCTGCGCCACCCCATGCGCAACCGCGGTGCCTCGGGCGTGTGGGAGCTGTTTATTCCCGGTTTGCAACCCGGCGACAGCTACAAGTTCGAGATCCGCTCACACAGCGACGAAATCCTGCACAAGACCGACCCCTATGCCCGCGCCATGGGCCTGCGCCCCGACACCACCAGCCATATCGCTCCAGCGGAGAACTATGACTGGCAGGATAGTGACTGGCTGCAACAGCGGCGGCAGCGCAGCTGGCTGCACGAGCCCATGTCCATCTACGAGGTGCACGCCGGCTCCTGGCGACGTG
>DRLE01000225.1 GCA_011051475.1 Gammaproteobacteria bacterium | reverse complement strand
TGCACCGCGGTTCAAAGGAGAGCATGAACCTGCGCGCGGCCTATCTGCACCTTTTCTCTGATGCCATATCAAGTATCGGCGTCATCCTCGGCGGCCTGGCCATTATGTTTTACGGCATATACTGGATAGACCCCTTGCTGACCGTATTAATCGGCCTGTACGTCCTCAAGGAAAGCATGCAGATACTCTGGCACTCACTGGGCATGTTTATGCTTGCCGCGCCAACGGAGCTGAATATGGAAGAAATCAAACGGGCAATCCGGCAGCAGAACGGCATTGCAGACGTGCACCATGTCCACCTGTGGGCGGTGTCGGAAAGCGATACGCATTTCGAAGCTCATATCAGCGTCGATGATCAGCTATTAAGCCGGGTTTCCGGGCTGCGAGAAAAACTGGAAGAGATGCTTCATGAGAAGTTTGCTATTAATCATACGACCTTACAGTTTGAGGCAACGGGAGATTACTGCAAAACCGCTGACCTTTCCTGAACGCATTGCAGCTGCATGCAGGAGCCACCGGATTCAATTCAACAGATCAGTTTGACAGCGCCCCCCTGGACTGATGATAATGAGAGTATCGCGACACAGGAAACACATCCAGGGTACGCACTGCAAATGCATCAAGCTGAATCATTCATCAACGAACTGTTAGCAAGAGCTGATGCCAGGCCTGCAAGCGGTTCATTATTACAGTATTTATGTCTGATTCAGCGGCAATATTCCTGTATACCCGAAACGACGGTTCACGTACTTGCCGAAAGGCTTTCAATACCTGCCTCACAGGTTTTTTCCGTTATTGATTTCTACACCTTCCTTCACCGCACGCCACGCGGCGATTTCGATATTCTTTTCAGCAATAATATTACCGACCGCATGCTGGGCAGCCAGGCGCTGTTCGGCCGTCTTTGTCAGATACTGCATGTCGAGCCCGGCGTACCGCGCGCGGACGGACGGGTTACGGTCGACTGGACCTCCTGTACCGGCCTGTGCGACCAGGGGCCGGGCATGCTGGTCAATGGCATTGCCGTATCATCGCTTGACGAGAAGCGTATTAACGAAATCGCCGAACAGGTGGAAAACAAAACGCCACTGAAGCAGTGGCCGGCCGACTGGTTTGAAATAAAGGACAATATCCAGCGCCGTGATATTCTGCTGAGTGATCAGATCGTTAATGGCAGCGCCATTGAAGCCCTGATCAATAAAGGCGCTGAGAATCTGTTACAGGCTATCGAGCAATCCGGTCTGCGCGGGCGTGGTGGCGCCGGTTTTCCCACCGCTAAAAAGTGGCGATTCTGCCGTGACACGAAAGCCGATGACTATTACGTGGTATGCAATGCCGATGAGGGCGAGCCCGGCACTTTCAAGGACCGGGTACTGCTTAACAGCTATGCCGATAATCTTTTTGAAGGCATGACGGTATGTGCCGGCATTATCGGCGCGAAGAAAGGCTATCTCTATTTACGCGGCGAATACCTGTATCTGCGCGAAGCACTTGAAGAAACCCTGCAGCAGAGACGGCAAAGCGGCCTGCTGGGTAATAACATTCTCGGACAGGAAGGTTTTGATTTTGATATTGACATTCACCTGGGTGCTGGCGCCTATATCTGCGGCGAGGAATCCGCCCTGCTGGAATCACTGGAAGGCAAGCGCGGCATCCCGCGCAAACGCCCGCCTTATCCGGTCAACCAGGGGCTGTTCGGCAAACCCACGGTGATCAATAATGTCGAGACTTTTATTAATGCGGCAAAAATCGCGGTGTTCGGCGCCGACTGGCTGCGCGCTGCGGGCACCGAACAGTCTGCCGGTACCAAGCTGCTCAGTATCAGCGGCGACTGCGAGCGCCCCGGCATTTACGAATATCCGTTCGGCACATCTGTCAGTCAGATACTTGCAGACTGCGGCGCTGCAGACACGCAGGCCGTACAGGTTGCCGGCGCCGCCGGCACGACACTGACAGCCGACGCGTTCGAGCGCAGCATCTGCTTCGAGGATCTTGCCACCGGCGGCTCGTTTATGGTTTTCAATCAGCAGCGCGAGCTGCTGGCTATGGTAAAAAACTTCAGCGATTTCTTCCGCCATGAAAGCTGCGGCTTCTGCACGCCCTGTCGCGTCGGCGGCGCCCTGATAAACGACCTGGTCAACAAGGTAATGGTCGGTCACGCCACGCAGCTTGATCTTGAGGAGATGAAAAATATCGGCAGCCTTATGCAACAGGCCAGCCATTGCGGCCTGGGCGCCACCGCGCCGAATGCCGTCCTGCAAACGCTGGAGAAATTTCCCGATATCTACACGGCCCGCCTGGCCAACCGCAGTTTCGAACCGGCCTTTGATATCGATGCGGCGCTGGCGCCCTCGCGGAAGATTACGCGGCGTGATGATCCCGGCGCACATATCGCCTATGAACCCGAGCAGAGCAGCAAGCCATGAGCGCAACCGTGACATTTCTGCTTGATGGCAAAGCCATTCCCTTTCAGGACGGGGATACGGTCATGGATGCCGCCCTGCGCGCCGGTGAATACATCCCTCACCTCTGCCACAATCCGGAATTCACTCCGCATGGCAGCTGTCGCGTCTGCATCGTCGAAGTCAATGGCCGCCATTACAGCGCCTGTACCCTGCCGGCAGCGGAAAACATGAACGTCGATAACAGCTCCGAGGCCATTATGGCGAAGCGGCGCAGCCTGCTGCAGATGCTGTTTGTCGAAGGCAACCATATCTGCCCGGCCTGTGAAAAAAGCGGCGCCTGCCAGCTGCAGGCCGTGGCCTACTACACGCGCATGCTAAGCCCGCACTTTCCGCACTTTTTTCCCAGGCGATCCATCGACGCCACGCACCCGGATATTATTTTCTATCACAATCGCTGCATACTCTGCGGCCTGTGCGAGCGCGCCAGCCGGGATGTTGATGGCAAGAACGTTTTCACCATCAGCGGCCGTGGCATGAACAGCCGCGTCATCTTCAATTCCGACAGCGGCAAACTCGGCGACAGCGAACTGAGCATCAGCGACCGCGCGGCCAGCATCTGCCCGGTCGGCGCCATTCTGCCCAAGAGCAAGGGTTATCAGGTCCCCATCGGCCAGCGCCTGTATGACACCCGCCCCATCAGCCTTGTCGGCGATAGCAATATCAGAAGAAACGATAAAACATGAAACCGCCTGTCCTCACTATCGAATCCGGCAAAAAGCCCAGGCTGGCCACGGCCGCTCTGTGTGGCTGCTTCGGCTGCCATATGTCCTTGCTGGATATCGACGAGCGTATTCTCAAACTGGTGGATATGGTCGAGTTCGACCGCACGCCGCTGACCGACATCAAAACCGTCGGCGAGTGTGAAATCGGCCTGATCGAGGGCGGCGTGGCCAATACCGAAAACGTCGAGGTGCTGCGCGACTTTCGTCGTCACTGCAAGATCCTGGTGGCCGTCGGCGCCTGCGCGGTCAATGGCGGCGTTCCCGCCATGCGCAACCAGTTCGACGTGCAGGACTGCCTGGAAGAAGTGTATCTCAACGGCATCGGCGTGGTCGATCCGCAGATACCCGATGACCCGGAAATCCCCTTGCTGCTGGACAAGGTACACCCCATACATGAAGTAGTGCATATCGATTACTTTCTGCCCGGCTGCCCGCCATCGGCCGATACCCTCTGGACCTTTCTTAACGAGCTGATCGAAGGCAAGGAAATCAGTTTTCCCTATAGCCTGATCCACTACGACTGAAACGAACCATGCCCTCTGAACTGGAAACCGCCAAAGACCCCGAAAAACTCGATCGCATTGTTATCGAGCCGCTGACCCGTGTCGAGGGCCACGGCAAGGTCACCCTGCTGCAGGATGAAAACCTGCAGATAAAACAGGCACGTCTGCACATTGCCGAGTTTCGCGGTTTTGAAAAGTTTATCCAGGGCCGGCCCTACTGGGAACTGCCGGTACTGGTGCAGCGCCTCTGCGGTATCTGTCCGGTCAGCCATCACCTGGCCGCGGCCAAGGCCACCGATATGATTGTCGGCGCCATGCAGTTAACGCCGACGGCGGAAAAAATCCGGCGACTGATGCATTACGGCCAGACCCTGCAGTCACACGCCCTGCACTTTTTCCACCTGTGCTCGCCCGACCTGCTGTTCGGTTACGACGATGACGTGCGCCACCGCAATATTGTCGGCGTTATCGAGGACAGCCCGGAGATTGCCAGACAGGGTGTCATGCTGCGCAAGTACGGTCAGGAAGTCATTCGCGTTACCTCGGGCAAGCGCGTGCATGGCACCGGCGCCATTCCCGGTGGCATTAACAAATCGTTAAGCCGGGAGGAAATCGACTATCTGAAAACCGATATCGACCAGGTGATTGACTGGGCTCAGCAGGCCGTGGTACTGATCCGGCGAATTTTTTTCGAGCATTATGATTACCATATAAACTTTGCCAGCATCGATAGCAGCATGATGAGCATGGTGCGCGAGGACGGCGCCTATGAAATCTACCACGGCGGCCTGCGCGCGCGAGACAGAAACGGCCGTGATATTTTCAATCATGTCGATTACAGAAACTACAGCGACTATATCAAGGAAGGTGTAAAAAACTGGAGTTATATGAAGTTCCCGTTTATTACTTCGCTTGGACAGGAGGACGGCTGGTATCGCGTCGGCTCGCTGGCGCGGGTGAATAACTGCGACTTTTTCAGCACCGAACGGGCCGAAGCCGAGCGCGTGGAATTCAGGGCCATCAGTGACGGCCTGCCGGTGCAGTCGACCCTGGCCTATCACTGGGCACGGCTGATCGAGCTGTTGCATTGCGCCGAAGCCATTCGTGAGCTGCTTGACGACAGCGATCTTGGTGGCAGCGAGCTGGTCAACAAGGGCGAAATGCAGCTGCATGGCACCGGCGTGATCGAAGCGCCACGCGGCACATTATTCCATCATTATGAAATCGACGAGAACAGCCTGGTCACCCGCGCCAGCCTGATTGTTTCCACCACCAATAACAACCAGGCCATGAACGAGTCCATTCGCAGGGTAGCCACGCAGTACCTGGACGGTCAGCAGCTGACCGAAGCATTACTCAACCAGGTCGAAGTGGCGATACGCGCCTACGACCCCTGCCTGTCCTGCGCCACCCACGCCATGGGCAAGATGCCGCTGCAGATCGACCTGGTCAATAAAGACAATGCGCTGATCGACCGGCTGGAAAAAAATGCCAGCGGAAAAATCAAACGCAGGCTTTAATTATGAAACTAGATCCTGAGTGCTGTCATTCTGAGCGAAGCCGAAGAATCTTATGCTCCGCAATTTTCTGATAACTCGGTGGCACAAGATTCTTCGGCTTCGCTCAGAATGACAATATATAAAGTATGTCTATGAACAGCTTAACTGAGCAGGCGCCAATACTGGTTTTTCCTTTCGGCAACCCCTCGCGCGGTGATGATGCGCTGGGGCCGGCCATCTACCAGCTGCTTGGCAATAAGCAACAGAACGTCGAACTGCAATCCATTGACCTGCTAACCGACTTTCAGTTACAGATCGAGCACAGCATCGACCTGGAAAACCGT